>JAGLTY010000040.1 GCA_023135025.1 Bacteroidales bacterium
TGGCTGTGGCCGTATATGAATAGGGCGAATCCTCCGTTGCCGTGGTGACCGGAGTGGATGTGATCGTAGGGGCGGTTTGGGCATAGGTCGCCAAAGAAAGAAACAACAGGGTCAGTATGGATAATATGAACTTTTTCATTTTGTACCTGGTATGTGAGTTACTCCATCCAAATGAATCTGAGAAACCAATTCCTTTGATGGTTCAAAGTCAGGATGATGATCATTCCAATAAACGCTCTGATTTCTTAATGCAATTTGCAATAAAAAACGTCTTTTTTATAATATAAATTGACCAAATAGCGTCTAATTGAGAATCTCCTTTTGTGTCAGTGACGAAAGGAATAGGGATTGATAATATTAATCATTTGAAATAGAGGTGAATAAAATTTGAAAATAGGATGCCTAAACTGGAGATGTCAAGGTTCTGGACCGGAAAGAAGAGGTTTCAATTTTGACGAATTTATCTCATGTTTTTTTGAACCTGTTTTGACTAGCTTTTGAATGGTATCCCCTTCAGGGTTGTGAATTTCTTCCTGCGGTTCTGCCGTATTCTGAGCAGAATGAAAACCAGCAGTAGGAGCAGGATAAATGCGCCGATAATGGCTGCCTGCCAGGTGCGGGTTTCGGGCGTGGAGAGGAGGATTACTTCGTGTTTGATCAGGTAGCCGGTAAGAACATTAATAAGACACTCCGGTATTAATCCGATCATGGTTCCCAGTAGGTAGGAGCGGGTGGTGATGTTGCTGAGGGGAAAGCTGAAATTGATCAGGTTGGTGGGGATGATATAGACGCCCCGGCTAACAACTACGCTCCAGAGCCCATGTTTTCCGATCCTTTTGTTGATTCGTTTGATCAGTTTTTTCTCTCCGTATTTCTCTCTGAAATAGCCGGTAAAGGCTGAGCGGACCATAAAAAAAGAGGCCATTACCGCAAGTACATTCACCCCCCAGCAGATCAGCAGGGCGGGGGTAAAGTTAAGCAGGAAACCAATGGCCATGGAGAGGTAAAGGATGGGAAGCCCGGAGAGCGTGCTGAGCAGTGTAAGGACACTGATCAGAAGTACCAGGAACACAATCCGCTGATCGGTAACCACGATCCGTTCAAAAAGCAGGGATTGTGCATCGGTTCCGGCGGTAAGCCAGATAAAGATCCCCACCGTAACCAGGATAAATGTGATAATAACAATCCGCAACTGTTTCACTACAAGCTATTTAACTGGGCGCTAGGCACTAAACACAAGGCATTAGGCACTAAAAACCACCTTTGTGCCGGTAGAGGTATAACCAACCTGTGTAAAGTGTATTGGACTCCCCTTCGGGGGGCTCGTCCGGACTGGTGCCTCCCGTGGATCCACCCGTCCCACTGTTTCCACGGTTCAGCTTCCACTGTTCGATGATGCTGGGGTCGCTGTATTCTACGCCATCATACCCCATGGCTTCCACCACAAAATAGTACTGTCCCTCGGGGGCCCTGCGGTTGCTGTTGTGCATATTACCATCCCAACCGTCCCAGGAATAGATATCATCAATCTTCCTTTTATAGACCACCTTCCCGGTACGGTCCACAATGGTGACCCTGCACGATTCCAGCGACTGGTGCTTGAATATAAAATAGTCATTGGTACCATCCCCGTTGGGGGAGAATACATTGGGAATGGCCAGCTGGGAAGGCACAACATGAATGGCCTCCACAAGACTGAAGGTGTCGGAACAGCTCTCCTCACTGATAGAGACCATATAGGGATAGTAATACTTATTAGCTGCTTCGTATGTATACTCCGTGAGTGTCTCCAGGTCGTAGGTGGTTTCACTCTCCAGGATCCCTCCCACAGTATCCAGGTATACCCAGTTGAAAGTGGCACCATTCAGCGACTCATTAATGAACCTGACAGTGAGCATGGCATCCAGACTTCCCTTCTCCGCGCTCCAGTCCCCGGTCAGATCTGCACTGTATTCTCCGGTAATCTTATCGAGGTACTCCACACTGAATTGGGCCTTGGTCTGAATGCTTTCATAAAAGAGTGTATCCACGTCTGTCATCCCGAAATCGTCGGTGGCCGACAGGTAGTACTCTGTATCCCTGTAGGGTGGGTTATAGGATATATTGGGCCGCAGCACAACGGTATCATTGGGAATATCCAGATCAGCGTTGTCCGAGGTCCATTTGAAACTGAAACCGAGCGGCCTGGTGATCATTTCATGCGACAGGGGATCGTAATAGACCAGGGTGTCGGAGAAGACATATCCGGCCAGGGCAATATAGTCGCAGGTATATAGATATTCCGGCAGTGTTCCTTCATTGGTTTGCGCCACACTGTCACGAAAATGATCCAGCATGACCCACGACATCATTGTGGTATCTGTGTCTGTGCCGTTCCAGATCCTGACCCTGTAGCCCCCTTCATCAAGATTGGATACCGATGAGGAAGTGGTTCCTGTTTCACTGCTGAATGCGGGGTCAAAGCCGCTGATGGCGGGATTGTACCTGCTCCATTCAAAATTGAAGATGCCGGCACCAGGATAGTTGGCGGTTAATGATCCGGGTTTGCTCCCTTTGTTCAACTGGTAGAAGACAAAGAGGGGATCCTCTGCAGGGTTCCCTGTAGGATAGGTAAGTAATTCCAAATGATCGGCGGAGGTTGAGGTAATCTGTGCCACAGTTTCCTGCATTGAAAACAGGGCCACGATCAATCCCGCCGCCAACCACAAAAGATACTTTTTATTAACCGCTCCGGGTAATGTCATTATGAATGTTTATTCTATAAACGAATTATTGCCAAATTATTATACAAACAGCGGGGCCGTAAAAATGCAACTTTTAGATAGACTGTGCAATAATTTATGCTTTCCTGTGCGATTACAGGTGATTATTATTCATCAACATATACTAACTTAGTCGGCCCATTAAAACAGAGGAGCAGGTGGAAGCTATCAGGAAGGATTTGAACGAGGCACAGCAGGAAGCAGTATTGAACCATAAAGGTCCTGCACTGGTCATTGCCGGGGCGGGATCGGGTAAGACACGGGTATTGACCTACCGGATTGCCTACCTGCTCTCCATGGGGATCCCCCCTGCGAGAATTCTTGCCCTCACTTTCACCAATAAGGCGGCCAACGAGATGAAGGAGCGGATTGCCGCCATGGTTTCGCCCGATCTGGCCCGTAACCTCTGGATGGGAACTTTTCACTCCCTTTTTGCAAGGATGCTTCGCCGGGAGGCTGAAGTGCTCGGATTTCCCTCCAATTTTACCATCTACGATACCATCGATTCACGCAGTCTGGTGAAGACCATTGTCAGGGAACTCAATCTCGATGAAAAAATTTACAAACCGGCCGAGGTGTTTGGACGCATCTCTGCCGCTAAGAATAACCTGGTTACCCCCGATGTATACCTGGGCAGTGGCGAGTTCCAGGTACGTGATCAGATATCGCGTCGTCCGCGACTGGGCGAGGTGTATGACCGTTATGTGAAGCGCTGCAAACATTTTGGAGCCATGGACTTCGACGACCTGTTGTTACAGACCAACCTGCTGTTCAGGGACCATCCGGCGGTGCTAGACAGGTACAGGGAGTCGTTCGATTACGTGCTTGTGGATGAGTACCAGGACACCAACTACTCCCAGTACCTGATTGTGAAAAAACTTTCCGAGGTTCATCGCAACCTCTGTGTTGTGGGGGATGACGCCCAGAGCATCTATTCGTTCAGGGGAGCACGTATCGAGAATATGCTGAACTTTAAAAATGACTACCCCGACTACCGTATCTTTAAACTGGAACAGAACTACCGTTCCACCCAAACCATTGTCAATGCGGCCAACAGTGTGATCAAAAAGAACAGGGGACAGATATCCAAGGAGGTCTTCTCGAAGAATGAAAATGGCGAACGCATACGCGTGGTGAAGGCCTCGGACGACCGGGAGGAGGGATTCCTGGTGGCCGGACACATCTCGGATCTGCGTTTCAGAGAGCAGCTGGAACATAAAGATTTTGCCATACTCTACCGGACCAATGCACAGAGCCGGATCTTTGAGGAGAGTCTTCGCCGAATGAACATTCCGTACAAGGTATTTGGATCGCTCTCATTTTATCAGCGCAAAGAGATTAAGGACCTGCTGGCCTATTTCCGAATTACGGTCAACCCCAGGGACGATGAGTCCATGAAACGGATCATCAACTACCCCATGCGCGGGATAGGGAAGACTACCCTTGAGAAGCTGAATGGCTATGCGGAAAAGCTCGATTCCCATATCTGGGATGTATTGACGCACCTCGACCAGGTCAATCTGGGATTCAATAAGGGAACCCTGACCAAGTTGCAGGGATTCACCCGGATGATCAAAGGTTTCCGGCAGCACCTGCAGGAGATGGAGGCCTTCGATCTGGCCTACACCATTGCCAACGAAACGGGAATCATCAGGGACCTTCAATCGGACAGGACCCCTGAGAATGTGAGCAGGTATGAGAACATTGAGGAGCTGCTCAACGGGATCAAGGTTTTTACGGATGATCCGGAGAGGGAGGGAGAGATGAACCTCGGTAATTACCTGCAGGAGGTGACGCTGATGACCGATGCTGACCAGGAGAAGGAGGAGGAGCGGAACAGGGTGTCCATAATGACCATCCATTCGGCCAAAGGGCTCGAATTCAAACACCTGGTGATTGCAGGAGTGGAGGAGGAGCTCTTCCCCTCGCAGATGAGCACCGACAATCCCAAGGAGCTGGAAGAGGAGCGCAGGCTCTTTTACGTGGCCCTGACCAGGGCCGAGAAGAGCGCCATCATCACTTATGCGGCGCAGCGATATAAATGGGGCATTCAGAATGCCTGTTCCCCCAGCCGCTTTATCAAGGAGATCGATACCAAATACCTGGAGCTTCCACCCGATTTCTACCCGGTGGTTCCTGGCAACGGAACCGGAGGGGGCGAAAAAGAGAAATTTGTTCCTGAAGCCTACCGCAAAGCGATGGAGAAGAGAAGAGAACCCGCTCAGATCCAGTCGGGCGGTCGCAGGCTGGTCAATACGAACCAGGCAGTATCACAGCCTCCCAAAAATTTCATCCCTTCCGATTCCGGGATGATCAAAGTGGGCACAAAGGTGGAGCATCCCCGTTTTGGAATTGGTGAGGTACATCAATTGGAGGGCACAGGCTCCAATATCAAGGCCACAGTGCTTTTCCCCATCGGAACCAAGCAGCTCCTGCTCAAGTTTGCCAAGCTCAGGGTGGTTGAGTAGAAAATTGTTTGTATATTTGACATAAATTGTCAAGACAGAAAATGTCAAATGTTTTCCCTGGGAGATACCATAAGAGAGGCCAGGCTGGAGAAGGAGCTTCCGCTCAGGGTTGTGGCGGCGTACCTGGAAATTGACCAGTCCATCCTCAGTAAAATTGAGTGCGGAAAACGTAATGCCAGGCGGGACCTGGTCCTCAAACTGGCACACTATTACGAACTGGATCCTGAATATCTAATAAAACTATGGCTAAGTGACCGGATTCTGGATGAACTTGTCGGGGAGTCTCATCCCGAGGCCGTGTTACGAGTAGCTGAAGAGGCCCTGGCATACAAAAAATCTGTTCCTGTTAGCAGAGCTTCCCTGCTGAAACAGTTCAGGCGGGTCATGGAGGATTTTCCTGCCATTCAGAAAGCCTGGATATTTGGATCTTTTGCAAGGAATGAGGAGGGTCCTTTCAGTGATATTGATATTTTGATTGAGGTTCCGGAATCCCTTACATTTAGTTTATTCGATATAGCTGAAGTCAGGAAAAAACTGCAAAATCATACTCCTAAAGAGATCGATCTGGTAATGTCCAGAGCACTTAAGCCTGAGGTCCTTGAGCGCGTTATGAAGGAAAGGAGGCTGTTTTATGAAGTCTGATAAACAAAGCGGCCAGTTGAGAATCCATCATATTCTGAAAGCTATTCAGGATATTCAATCATTTACCTCTGGTATTACTTATGAAGATTTCACAAAGGATGCAAAGATTTATTACGCCTGCCTGTATCTGTTTGCCATTATCGGGGAGGCTATTGTGCGTATCGATTCAAGTCTTTTGGATAGCTATAATTATCCCTGGTACAAGGTGCGGTCATTTCGAAATTTCATCATGCATGAATATCATGCCATAGATGAAAAGGTGGTTTGGGATACCATTGAACAGGAGTTGCCTGAGTTTAGAAAACTTATGGAGCATATTCTGGAAGTCGGGTAAAAAAACGTACTTTTGTAAAAATTTCAATCAATGACATACGATTATAATTCCAGCCGAAAGAAGTTGATCCTGCCCGAATATGGAAGAAATATCCAGAAGATGGTGAACCATATCAAAACCATCGAAGATCGCGATGAACGAAACAAGGCTGCCCGAACAGTTATTGGAGTGATGGGAAACCTCAATCCTCACCTGAGGGATGTGAGTGATTTCAAGCATAAACTCTGGGATCACCTGGCCATCATTGCCGATTTTGACCTCGACATTGATTCGCCTTATCCATGGCCGGAGCCGGAGTCGTTTCAAAACAAGCCCAACAACGTTCCTTATCACCAGCACAGGATTGCCAAGAAGCACTATGGCCGATCCATCGTCCTGATGATCGAAAAAGCGGTTGCCCTGGAGCCGGGCGAAGAGAAAGAGGACCTGGTGAAAATGATTGCTTACCATATGAAAAAGTCATACCTCACCTGGAACAGGGAGGCGGTAAGTGATGAAGAGATTTTTGCCGATATGAAGACGCTCTCTGGTGGCGTACTGGTGGTGAATCCCGATCTGAAACTGCCAGAAACAAGAGAAATACTTGCCAAGAACCGTCCCGTTAACCCCAAACAAAAGGGGGGTGGTAAAAAGGGCAAGCACAAGCAGCAATACCAGCAGCACCAACACAAACAATAGTCAGCATATTACTGTTCCATGGGGAAGTTCATCATTGAGGGGGGACAGCGCCTGAAAGGGGAGATCACCCCCCAGGGTGCTAAAAATGAAGCACTCCAGATTCTGTGTGCCACCCTGCTGACTTCCGAGCCTGTTACCATACATAATCTTCCACGCATTAATGATGTGCTGCTTCTTATTCAGTTGCTGCGTGATCTGGGTGTTGATATTGAGCAACTTACCGATACCAGTTACCGTTTCCGCGCAGCCGATGTGGACCTTGACTATTTCCGGACCGATCTATATATACAACAATCAGCATCCCTGAGGGGATCTGTGATGATCCTTGGGCCTCTGCTGGCGCGTTATGGAAAAGCGGTGCTTCCCAAACCAGGAGGGGATAAGATTGGACGGAGAAGGCTCGATACCCATTTCCTGGGGTTCCAGGCACTGGGAGCCACATTTGATTTTGATCATGCAGAGAACTTTTATGAGGTCATCGCTTCCAACCTGAAGGGTACCTATATGCACCTCGACGAAGCATCGGTAACCGGTACGGCCAATATTATTATGGCCAGTGTGATGGCAGAGGGGACAACGACCATTTACAATGCAGCCTGTGAACCCTATATCCAGCAGCTCTGCAAGATGCTGGTCCGAATGGGAGCCACTATTGAAGGGATTGGCTCGAACCTTCTCACTATCCGGGGGGTGGATTTCCTGGGAGGGACGGAACACACCATATTGCCCGATATGATCGAGGTGGGTAGCTTTATCGGAATGGCTGCTATGACAAAGTCTGAGCTCACCATAAAAGATGTGGCCTTTGAACAGCTGGGCATTATTCCAACCTCATTTCAACGGTTGGGAATTGAATTTGAGAGGAGGGGGGATGACATTTATGTTCCAGCACAGGATCACTATACCATCGAGACCTTTATCGACGGTGCTATTATGACCATTGCCGATGCTCCGTGGCCCGGGCTCACCCCCGATCTTTTAAGTGTCATCCTGGTCACCGCCACCCAGGCAAAGGGCAGCGTGCTGATCCATCAGAAGATGTTTGAAAGCCGGCTCTTTTTCGTGGATAAGCTGATCGATATGGGAGCACAGATTATCCTGTGTGACCCGCATCGGGCCACTGTGATCGGACTGGATCACGCCATCCGGCTCCGATCGACCATCATGTCATCGCCCGATATTCGTGCAGGAGTGGCCCTGCTGATTGCAGCCATGTCGGCCGAAGGAACCAGCACCATATATAATATAGAGCAGATCGACCGGGGCTATGAGAACATCGATACCAGGCTCAATCAGCTTGGGGCCTCCATCCGCCGCGAGGTCTAATCAACAGGATTATTCTACCTTTACACCCAACCCTAAACCAGAAATATGAAAACTGTATTGTAACTCCTCTTTGCATCCCTGTTCCTGTTGTCGTGCAGTTCCAGGGACGGAAATAGTTCCTTTACAAAGGCTTCGGCAGAGGAGCGAAAGGGAGTTAAGACCGGGATCAATATCGGCGAACGGGCACCTGAACTGGTTTTTAAATCGCCCGCAGGTGAAAAGATCTCCCTCTCATCACTCAGGGGCCAGATGGTTCTGATCGATTTCTGGGCCGCCTGGTGTTCACCCTGTCGGTATGAAAACCCAAACCTGGTCCGTACCTACCATCATTTCAAGGATAAAGCATTTCAGAATGGGAATGGCTTTACCGTCTACGGGGTCTCCCTCGACAGGCGTAAGGAGGATTGGACTGCAGCCATAGAAAAAGACGGACTGGTATGGGAATCCCATGTAAGCGATCTGAAGCACTGGCAGTCCGTCCCCGCTGCCCAGTACGGCGTGATGGAGATCCCCTCAAACTTTCTGATCGATGGCAATGGTATTATTGTTGCCAAAAATCTGAGTGGACAGTACCTGGATAGTAAGTTGAAAGAGTTGCTAAAATAGGGTTACTGCCTGTGCTGATGAAAAAATCAGGAACTCTCCTGCTCCTGCTCCTGTTCCTTCAGATACTTATCGTAACAGAGCTGCCTGCACAGTCCGCATTACGGCTGATCGATCACTTCCCCGAAATTGACACTGCTGGTCAGGAAGCCCCAATTCCTCTCTTTTCGGTAGTTGTCAATGGCTCAACGGTCAGTTCATCTGAATTTTTAAGAGATCCGGCCGGAACCTTTTTCCACCCGCAACTGCAGATCCGGGCCGATGTTCTGGAAATGTCAAAGGAGCTGGAGTTTCAATGCAGGATCATTCGAATCAGGAACAAATCCGGGGATACCCTTGAAATTGAGAACCTGCTACCCCTGGGAGCATCCCCAGATCGACCCTACATTACTGGTTACGGACCACCGGGTCTGACCCGGGCCACTCTGTTCAGGCCGGACAAAGGTCCGGTGGGACTGATCGTACCGGATAATGCCTGGGAACTGGGTCTTACTGCACTGGATATCTCCCCCGACAGCGGGATCACCCTGCTTGCACGGCGGGATGCCTGGGATCATGCAAAGCGAAGGAGATATTCGACCATTCTTTACCCGGGTGGGGAGGTCAGTTATAAGGTCTATACCGAAGCATACCGGGGTGACTGGAAATCGGGATTGATGCATCTGTTCAGGGACCGCTGGTTGTATGACCTGCAGGAATTTGACAATCATCTTTATGAACGAACCGATCTTCAATGGATACGGGAAGATTACCTGGCGGTACTGCAATTTGCCTGGGACCGGGATTTCTATTCCATGGATAGAGGCTCCTATGATCCTTTCCGGGAGTTCTTTCACCGCTTTGACCATTACCACGGGGGGTACGATATCTATGCCATCTGGCAAGGCTGGCCGCGTCTTGGGCTTGATCAACGCAACCAGTGGGATCTTTTCCGTGACCTTCCGGGAGGTACCGATTCGCTCAGGAGTATCTCCCGCTATTGCAGAGATCACCAATCCGCATTCTTTATCTCCTACAATCCCTGGGATGAAGCTACCCGTCAGCTCGATCACCTGGAGGCCATAACGGGGCTCATCGGGGAAACCGGGGCCGACGGGGTGGTCCTCGATACCCGGGGAAGCTCAAGTGCAGCACTTCAAAAGGCTGCTGATAAGGCTAAAAGGGGTGTGGTCATGTATTCTGAAGGGATGGCTGTCCCCGGGGATATGCCCGGGATCATATCCGGCAGGGTACATAATGCCATCCGGATGTCGCCTCCATTGAACCTGAACCGGCTTATCAAGCCCGAATTCCAGGTGTTCAGGGTGCTTGATCTGAGAGACGGGAGAACCCACCGTGAAATGGCCATCTCCCTTTTCAACGGGTACGGGGTGGAGGTGAATCTGTTCTCCCCCGCCCATCCCTGGTGGATAGAAGAGGAATACCGGTTTATGGGCAGGTGCCTGATGATCCTGAGGCAGAACCAGGAAGCATTCCATGACCTGAACTGGATTCCCCTGGTGGAATCACCCGACAGTATCTGGGTGAATAAGTGGCACGACGGGGATAAAATCCTTTACACCCTTCTTTCTATGAAGCCTGAAGGCCATTCAGGACTCCTTCTCCCGGCTGAAAACAGGGATCTGCACTGGGTCTCCCTCTGGGATCATAAAGAGATTCTGCCCCAGGAGACTTCGGAAGGTCCCTTGCTGGAGTGCAGGATCGATCCCTTTAGCCCGGCATACTCCGGGACACGGAGCGAGGGAAGTGTCCAGTGTATGGCAGGGTTCCCCGAATTGCTCAGGTGGGAAATGGATGCGGATTCCCTGATCCTGGGTGCCTTATCGGGCGACCGGATCCTGGTCTGGAAGGGCGATCCCTCCTATTCCAACAAGCACAAATCGGAATACTTGCTGGACAAGGAGGTAGAGATA
>JAGLTY010000400.1 GCA_023135025.1 Bacteroidales bacterium
CTGGTGCTAAAGTCACTAAAGAAGACAGGACGTATCATTCTGGTCAGCGATGCCAGCGAAAGGGGATCCTTCCTGAAGGATCTTGCCCAGAACATTACTGAGCTCGGTTTTGATGACCTGGATGCGCCACCGGTGGTGGTTGGTTCGCGGAATTGGATTATTCCCGCTTACGAGCTGGAGGACTATTTCTTTCCACAACCCTTCTGGATCGTCGATGCCATTCATGAGAAGATTGTACCTTTAAAGAACCACATAACCTCCCAGAACTTCACCTCAGGCGAACAGATGCGCAGAAGCAGGCTGGGTGTGTAAAACCGGAATGATTGATGAGCTTTTTAGAACAATTTCCCGATCGGGCCACACTGTTGGAATCGTACCAACCGGATTATTCTCAACCCCCTCTGAAGGTCAATAACCATATCCATACACCCTATTCATTCAGTGCTTTCCGGAGTATTGAAGAGGCCGTGAAGATGGCTAAAGATGAAGATGTAAAGGTGCTGGGAATCAACGATTTCTATGTAACAGATGGTTTTGGGGAGTTTATTGAGAAGTGCCGGCAGCATCAGCTGTTTCCACTGTTGAATATAGAACTGATCGGAATCAGCAGGGAGGATCGGGAAGCCGGGGTAAGAGTGAATGATCCCAACAATCCGGGTCGGACCTATATCAGTGGCAAGGGTCTGGCATTTCCCTCCATACTCTCGGGGGAGCAACAACAGAAACTGGACGGGGTGGTGAAAGAGAGCAACAATCAGGTTGTAAAGATGATCGACCTGGTAAACAGATGGCTGGAGTTTCAGCAAGCGGGTATCTCACTCTCGGTGGAAGAGATCATGAAGGAGCATGCCATGCAATTGCTGCGGGAAAGGCATGTAGCCAAGGCCCTGCGACTGAAAATTGAAGAATCTGCCGGGAGCGATGAGATCTTTTTCGGGCTCCTGGAAAAGGTTTATGGTGGAAAATCATCCGAAAAACGACGGGAGGATATTGCAGGGCTCGAGGAGGAGTTGCGGGCCAGGCTGCTGAAAGCTGGAGCCCCGGCATTTGTCCCGGAGGATGAAAAGGCATTTATGAACCTGGAGGAGATTATCGGGATCATCAGAGATGCGGGAGGGATTCCCACTTACCCCATGTTGCTGGATGGTGCAGGGGGAGGGATCACCGAATTTGAGAGTGACAAAGGAAAACTGCTGGAGGTTCTGAGAGAGCGTGGTTTCCGTTCTGTGGAGCTGATTCCCCTTCGAAACAGGATAGAGGTTTTAAAGGAATATGCGGAATACTTCTATGAGAACGGATTTGTGGTATCGTTTGGAACAGAACACAATACAACAGTCATGTTGCCCCTTACTATTAGTTGTAAGAATAAAGTGTCGCTGGATAAGAGCCTGATGCAGATATCATTTAATGGTGCAGCCTATCTGGCTGCACATCAATACCTCTTTCAGAAAGAGGGTCCGGGGTACCAGCAGGGAGACCGGAATGAGATGGAGCGGTTGGGCCGGGCCGTGTTGAATCACTATTTTACCTCCACCTAAAAAAAACTGAATACCATGGATCAGAAAAAAGAGACAATACTGGCGCTGGTTCCTGCCATTCGTATGATCATGTCTGAACACTCCCTGAAGAGTGGAAGTTTTGTTTTGCTGGACCAGCTCAACGAAACCGATCCTGAAAAGATCACCATTCGACTGGGACGTACCATTTCAGTTTTCAGGGGAGAACCCGAAAAGGTGCTGAAGCAGATCGAATCATCCAAAGAGGATATCGGGGAGTATGTTTTTATTGAAGAGGTTGGACTGCTGGGGCTCTCCTCCAACAAGTCGAAGGTGGAACAGAAGTTGGCCACGGTGCGTAAGGAGAGCCGGGGAGCCGATCTCCCTGAGCCGGTAGCCTCACCCCAGTTCAGGAAGCCCCTCTATAACAGGGTGGTGGCCATAACCGGTGGTGCCATGGGATATGGTGAGGGTATTTCCAGGCAGCTGTTTGGTGAGGGTGCCAATGTGGTGATTATGGATATCAATGAGAAGGAGGGAGCCCGGCTTGCAGGAGAGTTAAATGAGCGCAGGTCGCCCAACAGGGCCTGGTTTGTAAAGGCCGATGTGACCAGCCTGGAGTCCATGAAGAGTGCAGTATATGAAACAGTACTGGAGTTCAGCGGTCTGGATGTACTGATCAGCAATGCAGGGGTATTAAAGGCAGG
>JAGLTY010000401.1 GCA_023135025.1 Bacteroidales bacterium
GGGGCGGCTCACTGATAAGCCCCTCTGCCTTATGCCCAATGCGGGCCGGCCCCAGTATACCGATGGCCGTATGATCTATATGAGTACACCGGAGTATTTTTCGGTCTATACCAAGCGGTTTATTGACAGAGGGGTAAGGGTGCTGGGCGGATGCTGTGGTACCACTCCCGATCATATTGGAAAAATGGCCAATGCACTGGCCATGAAGCAGCCCCGTATTCAGCACTCCATCAATATCGGTTTGAAGCCGGTAACCGAGGAGCCCCTGCCCGATCCGGTGCCGGTGGCTGAGAAATCGAAACTTTCGGAAAAGATAGTGTCGGGTCAGCAGGTTGTTCTGGTGGAGATGGTGCCGCCCCGAAGCACAGATATTACCAAGCCACTGGAGGGAGCCAGGTTGTTATTGGAGCACCGGGTGGATGCCATCAATATTCCGGATGGACCCCGGGCCACAGCACGAATGACCGGGCTGGCGCTGGCAGTGTTGCTACAGAACCAGGTGGAGATCGAAACGGTGCTGCACTATACATGTCGGGACCGCAACCTGCTGGGCATGCAGTCGGATTTGCTGGGGGCAACCGCCATGGGAATACGGAACATTCTGGCCATCACGGGCGATCCTCCAATGATTGGAGATTATCCTCAGGCCACAGCCGTGTTTGATATTGATTCCATTGGACTGGTGCACCTGATCAATAACCTGAACCATGGAATCGATGTGGGGGAGAAACGGATTGGAGATCCCACCTCATTTTTCACAGGAGTGGGAGTGGACCCCAACAGTGTGAATCCCGAAAATGAGCTGCATCGCCTGCAATTGAAGAAGGAGGCGGGCGCAGAGTATATCATTACCCAGCCGGTTTTTGATGTGGATTCACTGGAAAGATTCATGGAGAAGGCGGATGTGGGGAGTCTTTCGCTGATTGCCGGAATCTGGCCGCTGGTGAGTCTTCGCAATGCTGAATTCATGAAGAATGAGGTGCCGGGAGTCTATGTGCCGGATGAGGTGATCAGTCACATTGCAAAGTATGAGACAAAGGATGACCAGCTAAAAGCAGGTATTGAAATTGCACAGGGAATGATCAACAGGGTGGCTGGCTTTGTTCAGGGGATTCAGGTGAGTGCCCCCTTCGGAAGGTACAATCTGGCTGTGGAGGTTGCTGGTGCGATTCTGGATGGTAAGTAAAGAATTAGTTATTTAAATAAAAGCTTAGATCATGAGAAAAGCATATTTGCTTGGGTTTGTGATTTCCTTGTTCTATTTTCCACTGGCTGCTGCTACCTCTCATGGGAATGTTGCTCTCTGGGACCGCTTTGAAGTCCGGTTGGAAAGTGGCAGGGAGTATACCAATCCCCTCTACGATATAAAGGAGTTCTACGCTCTGTTTACCGCACCTTCAGGCAGGGAGCTTCAAATAAACGGATTTTGGGATGGAGGAACCAATTGGAAGATCCGGTCTATGCCGGATGAGATCGGCGATTGGAGCTACATAACAGTATGCTCCGACAATGATAATACAGGTTTACACGGAATCACAGGTTCTTTCACCTGTATATCCGGCGAAAGCGATCTGTCGATCTTCAAGCACGGACCGGTTGTCAGTACAAGGGGCAGCTATCATCTACAGTATCAGGATGGTATGCCTTTTTTCTGGTTGGGTTGTACTGCCTGGAATGGTGGATTGAAATCCACACCTAAGGAGTGGGAGCACTACCTGGAACAGAGGGCACAGTTTGGTTACAATGTGATACAGCTGGTGGGAACCCAGTGGCGTGGTTGTGACAGGAACAGCCATGGAGAGGTGGCGTTCACAGGCAGCGGCCGGATAGAACTGAATACCTCCTTTTTCCAGCATTTCGACCAGAAGATGGACCGGGTGAATGCCCATGGCCATGTGGCTGGCCTGGTATTGTTATGGGCACTACCTTTTGGCAGGGGTATGGAGCTTAGCCCAGGGTATTACCTGCCCGACCGGGAGGCAATCCTGCTGGCACGCTACATGGTGGCCAGGTACGGGGCACACCACGTATGCTGGATCCTGGGTGGGGACGGTAAGTATTTTGGTGAGCTGGAAGATCGCTGGAAGTATATCGGACAGGAGGTTTTCAAAGACAAACCCCAGGGACTTTCTACCAACCATCCCTTTGGTGGTTCCTGGGTAGGGGATCTCTATGGCAGTGAGGAGTGGTACGATATT
>JAGLTY010000402.1 GCA_023135025.1 Bacteroidales bacterium
CTGATGTTCCGGCAGACACTCCTGATGACACAAAAACGAAGGTTGAGCTTCCAGGAGAAAAAATGGCACCTGTTGAAAAACCATCATCTGAACATAAGAGTGTCAAAGTCACCCCGGTGGCAAAACAGATGATGGAGAAGGAGGGGCTATCTATAGATGATATCCTCAACGGGCTAAGAAAAATCAGTGCGGGAGATGTGAAGCAGGTTATAGGGAATAGCTCCGTGGCAAAGATCCCTGAGAGGCAGATGACAACTTCCAGGGAGGAGGAGCGAAAGAAGGTGAGCCAGCTCAGAAAAAAAATCGCTGAAAGACTGGTCACTGTCAAGAATGAAACGGCCATGCTCACCACCTTTAATGAGGCAGATATGAGTGCCATCATCTCCATCAGAAAAAGATACCAGGAGCAGTTCGTGGAGAAACATGGAATAAAGCTTGGTTTTATGTCTTTCTTTACAAAGGCTGTTACCGAAGCGCTCCGGCAGTTCCCTACTGTAAACTCATACCTGGATGGAGAAGAGGTGGTTTCACCCGGTTACTGTGATATCGGCATCGCTGTGCAGTCAGAAAAAGGATTGATGGTACCGGTGATCAGAAATGCAGAAGCTATGAGCCTGGCCCAATTGGAGAATCAGATTGCCGATCTGGCTACCCGTGCCAGAAAAGCACGACTCAGTATAGAAGAGATGAGCGGGGGCACTTTTACCATCTCCAATGGAGGCATCTACGGATCCATGCTCTCCACCCCTATTCTTAATCTGCCCCAGTCAGGGATCCTTGGCATGCACAATATATTGGAACGTCCTGTTGCCATTAACGGAAAGGTGGAGATCAGGCCCATGATGTATATTGCCCTGAGCTATGACCACCGCGTCATCGACGGTAAAGATTCAGTAGGTTTCCTGAAGACGGTGAAAGAGTTACTTGAGGAGCCGGCTCGTATGATCTTTGGTGAACAATCGCCCGAGCAGTTCCTGCTTGAAATTTAGCAATGGATTAATAGTACTCCAGCACACGGGTAATAGCCATTTCCGGAGTGATCTTCTCCTCACCGGTAAAGACCAGCCGAAGGGTCCAGTTTCCCTTCTCGTCAAACGCACTGTATTCGTATTGCTGGGTAGCAGATCTTGAACCATCCAGCTCCTGCTGGTACATCTCCATCAGCAGGTTCTTTTCATATACGTGGTGCACAATTACCTCCCGGTTATTGACCACCTGCACCTGCCTTTCAATTCTCCCCTTTGAATCATAATAAGTTGCACCTTCATAACGAAGCTGCTCATCCTGCCACACTTCGAAGTTGACCTGATCCTCCGAAACCCTTTCCATCACGGTCCTGGAAACCAGCATCATTCGGGAGTGCTTTGGAGTCAAATTAACCCTGGTATAATAGGTCTCTTCCACCAGATCACCGTCTACACGTTTTACAGTAGCAAGGTTGGTGGTATCGCCACAATCGCTCATGCTAAAAGCCTGTATGTAGTTCCCCTCAGCATCATACTCCACCACCCGGAAACCGTTGGCACAATCCGCACCTGCCACCCACTTTTCATTCTCATAGGTAGCATTACACTGGAACTCACTGGTTGCCCTCACCTTACCCTTTAATCCTCTACGATTAAGATCGTTTAACCCTCCTGAACAGGATACAAGAAAAGCAAGAAGTAACATTACGGTTAAACCTGAAACAGACTTCATAATAGCACAGTTTAGTTTTTTAAGGACCTAAAAGTAACTGTTCCTGTTCACAATCACAAAAGAACCAGTTATCGGTTGTTGATAAATCCCAGTACCTGGGCAATCATCTCCTGTTGCTCCCGGGTGGAAGCTATTGATTCAGCTTTCAGAAAAGAGCTCTTCGCTTTTTCACGGTTCTGAAGAAAGAAAAACACCATTCCCTGGTAAAAATAGTAATCAAAATGCTCCTCCAGTTCAATACAGACAGCATACCACTCAGCCTCTTTCTTAAGCAGCACTTCTGTCTGATATTGCTGATCCATGTCTGTTATTTGTGAAGCAGCACCATAAAGCCAGCGATGATCATCCTTGCGATCCGTTTCAAAGCGCTTATCAACATAAGCTACCAATTCATCGGTCCTGTCGGTATAGTAATAATACTGAATGAACGGAAGCGATCTCAGATCCCACGAGCCGCTCTCACTCTCCACCATGGGAGCCAAATC
>JAGLTY010000403.1 GCA_023135025.1 Bacteroidales bacterium
TCCTGGCATTGAATTCATGTAGTACCTGGTGGATCAGCTGGTTGGCCTTCTCCATCGATTCGGATCGGAACCAGATCCGGGTGAAGGTGATAAACAGAAAGGTATTGAAGATCTTCCAGAACCGTGCGGCCCAGTGTCTGCTCTTTTCGTAAGGTGAAACTCTTTTCCAGAGCTTATAGACGATCAGTCCCACCCCGTTGAGTCCGCCCCATACCACAAACTGCCAGCTGGCCCCGTGCCACAATCCCCCCAGCAACATGGTGATCATCAGGTTTACATCGGTCATGATCCTCCCCTTCCTGTTCCCGCCCAGTGGAATATAGAGGTAATCCTTCAGCCAGCTGGAGAGGGAGATGTGCCACCTTTTCCAGAAATTGCCCACACTGGTCGCCTTGTAAGGAACATTAAAGTTCTTTGGAAGGCGGAACCCCAGCAGCAGCGCCACCCCGATAGCAATATCGGTGTAACCGGAAAAATCCACATAGACCTGCAGCGAGTAGCCAAACAGCGCAGAGAGGTTCTCAAATCCCGAAAATCCGGTGGGATTGGCAAAGACGCGGTCCACAAAATTCAGTGCAATATAGTCCCCTATAAAGATCTTCTTAAACAGTCCCTTCAGGATCAGGAACAGGGCAAAACCAAACTCCTGCATGGAGAGGCTGTAGCGTTTATAGAGTTGCGGAATAAACTCGGAAGCCCTAACAATGGGTCCGGCTACCAGCTGGGGGAAGAAGGAGACATAAAATCCGAAATCAAGTATGTGCCTGACCGGGTCGACCTTCCCCCGGTAGATATCGACCGTATAGGAGATGGTCTGGAAAGTATAGAATGAGATCCCCACCGGAAGCAGGATGACCGACACATCAAAATAGGTTCCTGTAAGCCGGTTGGACCAGAGAGCCAGGTGATTGACCACCTCTATGTCGAGATGAAACAGTGTGTTCACCGTATCTACAAACAGGTAGGTGTACTTGAAATAGGAGAGCATAAAGAGGTTCACAAACACACTCATGATCACCCCGAACCTTTTCCATCCTGTTTTCCGTGCATGGTAGATCAGGTTCCCCAGGTAGTAATCGGAAACTGTTGAGAAGACCAGGATCATGAAAAAGAGTCCCGATGTTTTCCAGTAAAAGAATAGGCTGGCGACAAAAAGGAAAACGTTTCTGGCCGCACGCTGGCGGTAGATACCCGAATAGATCAGCAGAACCACCAGGTAGAAACCCCAGAAAAAGAGCCTGGTGAATATCAATGGCTTCTCCGGGTGAAAAAGGAATATATCAGAGAGAAACTGGATCACCTGCCGGATTTTTGGATTTCAAATTCCCTGTACTCCACCATCAGGGCATTGTAAAACATCTCAGACACCAGGTTGATTCCCAGATTGTTAAAATGAACGAAGTCGGGATTGGCCAGGGGCGGATCGGCATCTACAAAAGAGGCCATGGAGTTCTGTCCACCCATAGCCTCGTAGAGATCCCAGAATCCAAAACCACTCTCCAGGGCCGCATCCCTGAGTGCATCCCTGATCGCCTCCAGTCCGGGATATGTGGTGAAATGGCCATTTTCCCGAACCGACATGTCCGATGGACCAATCACAATCACCGGAATACCCGGACACACCTCTTTAAAGAACTGAAGCTGCCGCTTAAAGGCCCTGCGGTAGTAACCCGGCTCCAAATAGGGGACTACGTTACCCCCGTACTGCAACAGGATCAATCCGGGCGACAGATGATCGAGCATCGATTGCTGGGTGCCCCGGTTCATGCTGGTAAAGATCAGTCCCGATCCACCCCTCATGGCAATATTATCCATCTGCACTCCCCCCTCCGATTCAAAAGAGATGCCATAGATTCTCCCTCCTTCAGGCAGGTTGAAGCAGATCCTGACATCCTTAACCTCCTCAAAATGTCGAAAATCTGCCACGCTGAATCCATCCGGAAGTCCGCGAAGTGTATCGTAAAACTGATCATTGACCCGAAATGCTACCGATGCACTGTCAACATATGAATGCATGAACACACGGATCCGCTGGACGTGTCCGCTCCTGCGGCTGGTGTTGAACCGGTAAAATAACATGGGCCACCGGTCATCCCGGGGCAGGGGTACCGATGCAAAGGCACCCATGATTCCGTAAGATTTGTGCGATATGGTAC
>JAGLTY010000404.1 GCA_023135025.1 Bacteroidales bacterium
TACCGAGGGAATGGACAATTCGCACAGCGCCATTTTCCTGTACAATGTGGAGAAGAAGCAGAAGCTCCGGGTAACCGGGGGCTTCTATGATGATTCTGGTCCTGTATTTAGTACAGATGGTAAGTACCTCTTTTTCCTGACCGACCGGAGCATGCGACCCGCCTACTCTGATATGGACGATGGCACCTGGGTATATCCCAACGCCACACAGGTGGCGGCAATGCCCCTTACTGCTGAAACTCCGTCCTTGCTTTCTGCTAAAAATGATGAATTGAAGAAAGAGGAGGAGAACGGCGAAAAGGAGGAAGATGGAGAAGGTGAGAAGAAAAAGAAGGGAAAAGAGAAGGAGGAAGATGACAAAGAAGATACCGCTGAAAAACTGCCAGAGGTGAAGATCGAACCGCAGGGGCTGGAGTCGAGGGTCGAACTGTTGCCTCCCAAAGCAGGAAACATAAGCTGGCTGGCCTCCTTTGAGGGGAAACTGGTATTCCTGCGACATCCCAATACAGGTTCGGATTTCCGCTCTGCATCACTTGCATATTATGATATTGAAGAGCGCGAGGAGAAAACGATCATGTCCGAAGTGGAGCGTGCAGAGCTCACTGCCGATGGTAAAATGATCCTGGTGCGTGCCGGGGGTAAATATGGAGTGATAAAGGCGGCTGAAAAACAGAAGGTGGAGAAGCCCATTCCCACGGGCGATCTGGCCATGGAACTAATACCCAGGGAGGAGTGGCGACAGATCTTCAATGATACCTGGCGACGCTACCGTGATTTCTTTTATGATCCGCAGATGCATGGTGTTGATTGGAAAGCTTTGAGAGAGCAGTACGGGGAGCTGGTTGAAGATGCGAGATCGCGGTGGGATCTCTCTTTTATTGCATCCAACCTGGCTGCAGAACTGAGTGCAGGACATACCTACACATACGGCGATGGTCCCGACCAGGTGAAAAGGGTTAGCACAGGGTTCCTGGGCATCGACTGGGAGCTTACAGACACCGGTTACTGTATCAGGAGGATTGTTAAACCGGCGGAATGGGATACGGAAGTGCGTTCCCCTTTCGATCGACCGGGAACAGAGGTAAAAGTGGGCCACTATATCCATGCGGTAAACGGAATTCCACTGGATCCCTCCAGGGATCCCTACGCTGCCTTTGAAGGATTGGCAGGCAAAACCGTCTCCCTTACCACCAGTGCTACAGGAAACAGCCAGGAGGCAGTCCGGGTGGTGATCAAATGTCTGACCCAGGGAGAAGAGGTCAATCTGAGGTACCTGGAGTGGATTGAGAATAACCGGAAGAGTGTGGATAAACTCTCAGGAGGCAAACTGGGGTATATCTATATGTCCAATACGTCCATGCGCGGACAGCTGGAGCTGGTCAGGATGTTCTACGGTCAACTGGACAGAGAGGGATTTATTATTGATGAACGGTTCAATGGTGGCGGAGCGCTGGCCGACCGCTTCCTGGAGCTGCTGCAGCGCCCGGTAGTATACAATATCCACTGGCGCCATGGAAAGGACCATACACAACCTGTTAAGACCAACACGGGCCCCATGGGAATGCTGATCAACGGATGGGCCGGTTCTGGCGGGGATGGACTTCCATGGGCCTTCCAGGAACTGAAAGCCGGTCCCATTGTTGGAGAGCGCACACTTGGGATACTGGTGGGACCCGCAACTGGACACCAGCTCATTGATGGAGGAGGGATCACTGTACCCGGTGCCAGGTTATATGACAACGATGGCCACTGGTTCTGGGAAGGGGAAGGTGTCTCTCCCGATATTGAGGTGTGGGACGATCCCAATATCCTGATTCAGGGTCGGAACCCACAACTGGAGAGGGTGGTGAAGGAGGTGATGAACCTCCTGGAAACACAGTCACCCGAAATGACCCCTGCTCCTGAACGGGAGGATCGCACCGCCGGGGATCTGAAAAAGATCTATTGAGAATTAAAAAGAGGCTGCCTCATATAAGAGACAGCCTCCAGGAGTAATTTGGAGTCGGTATTTTTAGAGTCTTATGCTAACCCCAAGCGTAAGTCAGGTATTGCTGTAATCTTTAAATTACAATCTTTTTGTTGTTCTCCCGTTGATTCAAATGAAAAGTTATCCCCACAAAATCCACTGCATTAAATTTCTATCTT
>JAGLTY010000405.1 GCA_023135025.1 Bacteroidales bacterium
GAACCACGATCTGCAGAGTTCACTTCCCAGCCTTCCGTGGTCTTCACGGGTCGAGTATGCCATTCCCAGATCGTGGAAAAATGCAGCGATCAATACCCCTTCCACCAGGGGTTGGTCGACTCTGGAATTAAAAGAGGCGATCTCTCTCAGCAGCGTTTTGCACAGGTTCCACACCCGCATATGGTGGGTGTGATCGTGGGAGGGAAGTGAGCTGTTCCGAAAAAGTGTCTCTGCATTGGCATACAACACATCCAGCCAGGTCGCTTCGGCCCGGTCGATCCATATTTTAATCTCAGGTTCCAACCGTTGTCAGTTTACCCGGGTCAGTTTCAACATATTGGTCTTTCCCTTCTTCAGGATCGGGATGCTTCCCACATGGACCACCAGGTCCCCTTTTTTCAGCAGGTTCTGGCTGATCAGGAACTCCTCAGTATACTCGATGTATTCGTTAATATGCTGGCACTCTCCAAAGTAGTAGGTTCTTACACCCCAGACCAGCGACAGGTCATTGATCAGATCCATATTCATGGTAAAGGTCAAAATTGGTGCTTTGGGCCGGTGTGAACTGATTCTTATGGCGGTAAATCCAGAGTGGGTAAGGGTGACGATGGCTGCTGCATTCACCTGTTCGGCAAGTTGAACCGCATTGTAGCAGATGGAGTCGGCCAGGAAGTTTCTTGCCTCCGGTACCGACAGATGCTCTTTGTAATAGATATACTCCTCGGTTTCGGTAGAGTCGATAATCATCTGCATATTTCTGATGGTCTCTATGGGATATTTACCTATGGAGGTTTCACCACTAAGCATCACCGAATCGGTTCCGTCCAGTACAGCATTGGCCACATCGTTGGCTTCGGCCCGGGTGGGCGTGGGATTGGTGATCATGCTCTCCATCATCTGCGTGGCCACAATCACAGGTTTCGACTTCTGATGGCATTTTTTAATGATACTCTTCTGGATTAACGGGACCTTATGGAAGTCAACTTCAACACCCAGGTCACCCCGGGCTACCATCACAGCGTCGGACGCTTCGATGATTTCATCAATCTCCTCCAGGGCTTCCGGCTTTTCAATTTTTGCAATGATCCTTGCACTGTTGGGATGAGTCTCTATGATCTTCCTGAGGTCCTGAATATCTTTCTCTTTTCTTACAAATGACAGTGCGATCCAGTCCACCTGGTTGTCAAGGACGAACTTTGCATCTTTGATATCCTTTTCGGTCAGACTGGGTTGTGAAATTTTGGTGTGCGGCAGGTTCACACCCTTCTTGCTGGAGAGCGGTCCGCCGGCAATGACTTTTGTTATTACTGTATCCTTTTTGTTGGAACTTTTCACCTCAAAGATCAGCTTCCCATCATCTACCAGGATCTTTTCACCAATGGTGACATCCTTAGGCAGTCTTTCATAACTCAGATAGGCTTTTTCGCTGGTGCCGGTACAGGATGTGGTCACAAAGGAGAACTCCTGTCCATCCTCCAGTTGCACCTTATCGTTTTCCATCTCTCCCACGCGCAGCTTGGGACCCTGGAGATCGCCCAGAATGGCCACATGGGATTCCAGCTCTTCGTTGAGCTCCCGAATGTACCTGATGGTTTTCAAGTGCTCTTCGTGGGTGTCATGAGAGAGGTTGATTCTGAAAACATCCACACCCTCCTGGATCATCTTTTCCAGGATCTCTTTATTACGGGTAATGGGTCCGATGGTGGCTATGATTTTTGTATGTGATCTTTCGTGTCGCATTTTTATAAAATTTATGGCAACAAAGGTATTCTTAATGGGTTGAATAGGAAAATTTATAACGGTATAATTCAGATTATAAATGATTGCAGCAGGTTGATCTCCTCAGCCCAGCGCGAATCATCAGGAGTCTCAAGAATCAGAGGGATTCCGTCAAAGCGGGGGTCGGCCATGATCCATCTGAAGGGTTCGACTCCAATGAAACCCTCTCCCAGGCTGTGATGCCTGTCGACCCGGCTACCCAGCTCTTTTTTGGAGTCGTTCAGGTGCATCCCTTTCAGATATTTTATGCCGATCACCTCTTCAAACTGCCTGAATGTTTTCTCAAACTCCTCCCTGCTTCTCAGGTCATAGCCTGCGGTGAAAGCGTGACAGGTATCGATACAGACCCCGATTCTGGATTGAT
>JAGLTY010000406.1 GCA_023135025.1 Bacteroidales bacterium
GGGAGCAGATCGAGGTGTTCGAGTTTGACCAGACTGTTTATAGTGTGGAGGATCTGAAGCCGGGCATGGAGCTGCCGGGAATTGTCACAAATATTACCAAGTTTGGTGCTTTTGTAGATGTGGGAGTGAAACAGGACGGACTGGTTCATATTTCGCAGCTGGCCGACCGGTTTGTGAAGGATCCCATGGATATTGTGAAGATCCACCAGCATGTGAAGGTAAGAGTGATTGAGGTGGATATTGCCCGCAACCGGATCCAGCTCTCCATGAAAGGAATTGGAAAATAGCAGTGATCACAGAATTTTCACTAAATTCGGTATATCAACTCAAAATCCCGGCTTCATGAAAACTTTAATCCGTGTTGTGCTGACCATTCTGGCAGTGCTGAGTGCACAATCATGTAAAACATCAACATCAATGGAAGCACCTGTTGCTGCAAAGAAACTTAAAGAATTGACCCTGCATGGTCACACCCGCGTCGATAACTATTACTGGCTAAGGGAGCGTGAAGATCCTGAAGTAATTGCCTACCTGGAGGCAGAGAATAGTTACAGAGAGTCTGTGATGAAAGGAACCGAGCAGTTCCAGAAAGATCTCTTCGATGAGATCGTAAGCAGGATCAAGCAGGACGATGAAAGTGTTCCCTATAAGGAGAACGGATATTTCTACTATGCCCGGTATGAAGAGGGCAAGGAGTATCCCATCTTCTGCAGGAAAAAGGAGACACTGGAGGCCGATGAAGAGATCATGGCCAATGTGAACGAGATGGCAGAAGGGTACAGTTATTACCAGGTGGGGGGAATGAGTGTGAGTCCCGATAATCGTTATGTGGCCATTGGAATCGATACAGTAAGCCGAAGAAAGTATACCATCTATATCAAGGACCTGGAGACCGGGAAAATGCTGGAGGACAGGATTCCTCTGACCACCGGCGGGGCTTCCTGGGCCAGCGATAGTAAGATACTGTTCTATACCCAGAAAGATGATGAGACACTGAGGAGCAAAGCTATATTCCGGCATGCCATGGGAACAGCTGCATCGGGTGATGTGATGGTTTACGAGGAGAAGGACGAGACCTTTGGAACCACTGTTTACAAAACGAAATCGAAAAAGTACCTGGTCATCGGAAGCTTTAGTACGCTCACTTCAGAATTCCGTTTTCTTTCGGCAGAAGATCCTGAAGGGGAGTTTAAAGTGGTTCAGCCGAGGGTGCGCGGACTGGAGTACAATATCTCCCACTATGGAGATCATTTTTATATCATTACCAATCTGGATGCCACCAATTTCAGGTTGATGAAGACACCGGTCGACCGCACCGGAAAGGAGCACTGGGAGGAGATGATCGCCCATCGCAGGGATGTTTTCCTGGAGGGAGTAGAGATATTCAAAAAGTACCTGGTGCTTGAAGAGCGAAAAGAGGGATTGACCGGCCTTCGTGTGATCCCCTGGGATGGCGGTGAAGAGCACTATATCGATATGGGAGAAGAGGTCTATTCCGCCTCCATTTCGGTGAATCCTGAGTTTGACAGTCAGCTGCTGAGGTACCGCTATTCATCCCTCACCACTCCCAATACCGTCATTGATTACCATATGACGAAGAGGGAAAAAACGGTAAAGAAGCAGGATGAGGTACTGGGAGGGGATTTTGACCCGGCAAACTATGAGGCCAGGCGGATCTACGCCAAAGCCGACGACGGGAAGAAAATTCCCATGAGTCTTGTCTACCGGAAAGGAACAGAACTGAACGGGGCCAATCCAACATTGCTTTACGGATATGGATCGTACGGACATACCATGGACCCGGGATTTCGTTCTTACCGCCTTTCGCTGCTCGACAGGGGGTTTGTTTATGCCATAGCCCATATCCGGGGCAGCCAGGTTTACGGGCGGCCGTGGTATGAGGATGGTAAGTTGTTGAAGAAGATGAATACATTTACCGACTTTAATGATTGTGCCGAACTCCTGATTCAGGAGAAATATACCAGTGCGGATCACCTCTATGCCATGGGTGGCAGTGCAGGTGGATTGCTGATGGGAGCGGTGATCAATCTGCAGCCGGAGCTCTATCACGGCGTCATTGCGGCGGTACCCTTTGTGGATGTGGTGACCACCATGCTGGATGATAGTAT
>JAGLTY010000407.1 GCA_023135025.1 Bacteroidales bacterium
TTCATTGATATAGCCCGGACTAAAATCCCGTTGCCTGGAGTTAAAATAGCGCATATTCTCCACAAGATACCCTGTAGGATTATCCTTCCAGTTAATAGCTGCTTCACATGATTTAATCCCAACATTACCCCGTGGGTCATCCGGAACCAGCTCCACATATAGTTTAAACTGCTCCTCAGCATCCGCGTACTTCTCATTAATGAGCATCATCTGACCGTACCTGAGAAAGATAACGGGATCCTGGTAATCTTCCCTTACCGCCTTTTTATACCATAGTTCGGCAGAGCGGGCATCACCAATAATCCTGTAACACTCTCCAATCTTAAAAAGAATCGCGGTCTTCTGTGTTTTATCACTCACCTTATTCACTGCATTCTTGTACAGGTCAATGGCCTCAAAATACTCTCCGGCTTCGAAAGCTGCCTGTGCCCTTGAGTCTTTCTGCTTTTTCTGGCCCTCTACAGGATTGGTAGCCAGAAGAGTGGCCATAATGACCAGTGATAATATTTTTATGGAATACTTCATCATCGATTGCCGTTTTATCAATTTGATAAAATTACCTTTTTTTTCTATGATTATAAAACGAAAAAAGCCCCCCGTAAATTACAGAGGGCTCTTACGAATAAGGCTTGATAGGTATAGATTAACTTGAGAACAACAACTCCCTGTACTTGGGCAATGGCCAGATCTCATCATCCACAATAAGCTCAAGCTTATCGATATGATAACGGATCTTATCCAGGTATGGAGCAACAGTTTTGGAGTAGGCTTTGGATTTCTCCTTCTCATCGTCCATCTTATTGGCCATTTTCCTGGCTTCAACCATCTCGTTTACACCGTTCTTAATGGCAGTAACATGGTCCGAGATCTCCTTGATCAGCTCGATCCTGTTGCCGGCCAGCGTTTTAAACTCCTCGCCATAGATCTCTTTCAATCCAAGAACATTCTCCATCAACCTGTTCTGGTACTTCACAGCCGTAGGAACAATGTGGTTAATAGCCAGATCGCCCATTACCCTGGCCTCAATCTGAATCTTCAAGGTGTACTGTTCGTACATCACCTCCACGCGTCCTTCCAACTCAACCTCAGAGAAGATCCCCAGGTCGAAGAAGAGCTTTTTGGATCTATCGGAGAGGTAAGCTGACAATGCTTCAGGAACATCAGTTATATTGGTGAGTCCCCGTTTGGCAGCCTCCTTAACCCAGTCATCGCTGTAGTTATCACCCTCGAAACGGATCGCCTTGGAAGCGATGATATACTCCCTGAGTATCTGGAAGATCGCCTCATCTTTCTTCACACCCTTTTCGATAAGCGTATCAACCTCCTCTTTAAACTCTATCAGCTGGTTTGCTAATGCAGCATTTAAAATAGTCATGGGTATGGCCGGGTTGCAGGTTCCACCCACAGCCCTGAACTCGAAACGGTTCCCTGTAAAAGCAAAAGGCGAGGTCCGGTTCCGGTCAGTGTTGTCCAGAAGGATCTCCGGAATTTTGCCAATATCCAATTTCAGAGCGGTCTTCTCATCCGGGGTCATCTTCTTATTGGTCACCTGCTCCTCCAGTTGGTCGAGCATGGCCGATACCTCTGAACCCAGGAAACAGGAGAGGATGGCAGGTGGCGCCTCATTGGCACCCAGTCGATGGGCATTGGATGCAGATGCAATACTGGCTCTTAAAAGATCCTGGTGATCATATACCGTCTTTACAGTATTCACCACAAAGGTTAGAAACTGAAGGTTCGACTTGGGATTCTTTCCGGGAGAGTGAAGAATTACACCGGTATCGGTCGAGAGCGACCAGTTGTTATGTTTTCCACTACCGTTAATACCCTTAAATGGCTTCTCATGGAACAATACCCTGAAACCATGATGCCTGGAAACCTTCGTCATCAGGTCCATCAGCAATACATTGTGGTCCACCGCCAGGTTGCACTCCTCGAATACCGGAGCCAATTCGTACTGGTTGGGTGCCACCTCATTGTGACGCGTCTTTACAGGAATTCCCAGTTTATAAGCCTCGGTCTCCAGGTCATGCATAAAAGACATCACCCGCTCCGGAATGGATCCAAAGTAGTGGTCATCCAGCTGCTGGTCCTTTGCAGAAGCATGTCCCATCAGGGTAC
>JAGLTY010000408.1 GCA_023135025.1 Bacteroidales bacterium
GGTATCTCTTCCGGGGTCTCCTGGGAAATCCCGATGTCTTTAGTTTTTTTGGCAAGACTTTCCACCTGCCTTACCGACAGATCCTGGGAGAGAATCTTGCTGAACACCTCCACCTGGTACTCTCTGTCTTCGATCCCCACAAGGGCCCGTGCATGACCCATGGAAATTTTCTTTTCACGTATACCGTTCTGTATCTCTACAGGCAGATTGAGCAGGCGCAGGTAGTTGGTAATGGTGGCCCGTTTCTTCCCAACCCGCTTCCCCAGCCTCTCCTGGGTCAGGTCGAACTCTTCAATAAGACGCTGGTAGGAGATGGCCACCTCAATGGCATCCAGATCCTCCCGCTGAATGTTCTCCACCAGGGCCAGTTCCAACATACTCTCATCGCCCGCCTCCCTGACAAAAGCCGGAATCCTTTTGAGTCCCGCCTTTTCAGCGGCCCTCACACGGCGCTCTCCGGTGATCAGCTGGTAGCTGTTGTTGGCGGCCCTTCGGACCGTAATGGGCTGAATGATTCCATGCTCCTCCACAGACATCACCAGTTCATTCAGCGACTCTTCATCAAAAGAGGTACGGGGTTGGAACGGATTGACCGATATACTTTTGATGAATATTTCATTTACAGCAGAAGGGGAATGCAGCAGACTGCGATCCAGTTGCTCCTCGCCTACATCAATCAATGCTCCCAAACCTCTTCCCAAAGCGTTCTTTTTTGCCATCAGATATTCCAGTTAGTCCATTACTTTTTCTTCCTGCTTCAGCAGGGTCTCTTCATTCTTTTGAAGAATTTCTCTGGCCAGATTCAGGTGACTGACCGCACCCCTCGACTCGGCATCATAAAGAACCGCCGGTTTTCCAAAGCTGGGCGCTTCACTCAGTTTTATATTGCGTTGAATGATGGTTTCAAAAACCATCTGCTGAAAATGTTTGCGTACTTCGTCCACCACCTGGTTGGAGAGCCTGAGCCTTGCATCATACATGGTGAGCAGGAATCCTTCAATCTCCAGATCGGGGTTAAGACCACGTTGAATTATATTGATGGTATTCAGCAGTTTCCCCAACCCTTCCAGTGCAAAATACTCACACTGCACCGGTAGAATCACCGAGTCGGCCGCAGTGAGGGCATTAACCGTAATCAATCCCAGTGAAGGAGAGCAATCGATCAGGATATAATCGTACTTCTCACGCACCTGTTTAATAACGTTCTTGAGCATATACTCCCGCTCATTCATGTTCAGCATCTCAATCTCCGCACCCACCAGGTCAATATGTGAGGGGATCAGGTCGAGATTGCTGATCTCGCTGTTCAGGATAATCTTATTGGGATCGGCATCCTCAATGAGGCACTCATAAATGCTGGTCTTAACCTTTTTTGTGTCAAAACCAGATCCGGAAGTGGCATTGGCCTGGGGATCTGCATCAATGATCAATACCTTTTTCTCCAGCACCGCCAGGCTTGCACCCAGGTTGATTGCCGTAGTGGTTTTCCCAACACCTCCCTTCTGATTTGCTATCGCAATAACTTTACCCATCGGCCTTTTTCTTTAAATTGAATTTAAAACGGGCTCAAATTTACTATTTTCGAGTCCCCCGCTAATTTTAGCCATTTCGTTATTGTAAACATTAATTTTACATTTACAAACACCTTTTCAACAAATTTCATTGATAACTCCTTAATCCCTATCTTTGCGGCAGAAAAATAGAGCGCATGAGTAAATCAAACTGGATAGCCATTGTTAATTTGACCGCAGGAGGCGGTAAAACAAAAAGAGACTGGCCCTCCATCGCACAAACACTTCAAAAAGAAGGCATTCGGTATGAGCCCTATTTTACCGACCGCAGGCTGCACGCCTCCGTTATTGCCCGTAACAAAATCAAGGAGGGATATTGCAAGATCATTGTGGTAGGTGGCGACGGGACCATGAACGAGGTGATCAACGGGATCTTTGCACAGAAGCGGATCCATACCACCGAAGTGATGCTGGGAATGATCTCCGTGGGTACCGGGAACGATTGGGCCAAAACATTCAATATCCCGTCCGATTACGAAGGTGCCATAAGGACCATCAAGCAACAGAGGACCTTTATCCAGGATGCCGGACTGGTCAACT
>JAGLTY010000409.1 GCA_023135025.1 Bacteroidales bacterium
TTGTAATCAATACTCAATACATCCCACATAATAATGTCGTACTCCTCCAGCACAGCCCTGACCTGTCCGGGAAAGATCCGGCCATAGGGCGGCCTGAACAGTTTGGAGTCGATCATGCCCGATGCCAGGTGAATATCGTCCATATAGCGCCTGATACTGGAACGGAACCCTTTCAGGTGGCTGTAACTATGATTGCCCACTGAATGGCCGCCAGAGAGAATCTGGTTATAAATGTTGGGATGCTTGTCCACGTTGCGACCCAGGCAGAAAAAGGTACCCTTTGCCCCGGCTTCGTCCAACCGGTCGAGCACCCAGGGTGTTATTACAGGAGTAGGACCATCATCGAAAGTCAGGTAGACCTCGCGGTGATCGCCGTGGAGGTCCCATGTCATTCTGTGCAATGCACGGGTAAGCAAAGAAGGTGGCCTGACAATCAGCATATTACTCCTTTAACGTTTCGGGTAACAAAATGTTACCGAAAGATCCTGTCATACTTTTGCCCGTACATGGAAAGCTTCTCTTCCAGTCTGCGCGATGCTTCCATCTCGCCATACCCGAGGCACATGCTCCGGAGCTGGTTAATATCCCTGACTGCCGCCAGGAAATCGTTGCTGGTCTTGGCAAAGCGGAATTTATTGCCTCTTGACAATACCAGGTAATAATCAAGCTCCGATTCAAGTTTCTGTTCATACTTCTCAACCATCGAATTGGCAATGGCCGTATCCCCCACTCCAAAGTAACCCTGAATAATGGGGGTGATGCCTGCATTATAAGGGACATTTTCTTCCGGCATACGTTGCATGCAGCGATCCAGAACCTCTTTAGCCTCTTCCAACCTGCCTTCATCGGTAAGGGCACCGGCCAGTACGGAGAATGCATAACGGTAATGAATGGTCATCCTCAGGTTGTTCTCATCCATATAGATCCCCGGGGTATCTAATCCACCCCATTCAAACTCCTCCATCAGCTTTGTATACATCTGATCCGTATCCACCTTACCCAGGTAGTTTGAATTACTGTACTTCACCGGAGCCACCCTCAGGGCCATTCCTTCGCGCAGGAAGTAGGGTTCCAGGTTCAAATAATTATCGGACGATACCGTGGTGGAGAAGTAGATGGGACGCTCCCAATCGTTAGTTCCCAGCAGGTCCAATACGGTCAGCATATTCTTATAAAGCACCTGGTCGGAGATACTAAATCGTACCTGGTCCACCCGGTTCTCCTGGAACTTCTCCGGCACCACCCAGGAGGCCAGTGAGGCCGAGTCGGCCGGGATCACAAATTTTTTGGCCGGAATAAAGTATTGTCCCTGCTTGAAGCGGGGATCATCGCTCAGCATAAATGCAAACGCCTCTTTCAGGGGCGCATAGTCTGCATCGATACGCTTGATCATACCCTCCATCCGGATGGTAAGCCTGCTCATGGCCTCCTTGTCGAGGTTAATGCGATTGGCAATCTCCTCCGAATTAAACGTGCGCATATACCCATAAAGACGAAGCGGATCCATATTGTTCTCCAGTGCTTTGATGGCTTTGTAATCGTTGGCATGATTCTGTGGAAGCAGGGAGACCTCCAGGATCTGAACCAGGTCTGAGTAAACACCCATGACCTCCTCCTCATATCCTTCCCTGTTGGTCTCGTACTTCTCCTTGATCAACACGCCCGCATTTTCTACCAGGTAGGCAAAGTCACGTTCCCCCTGAATGTACTGCTCCCTGGTCATGCTGATGGGCAGTGCCTTAGAGTCGTAAAATGTCTGCTTCATCTGCTCAATATACCAGTCGGCTGTCAGGTAACTCAGGTTCACGATACGTACATCGGTACGAATCCCTTCCACCTCCTGGATGTACCAGAGTGGGAAAGTATCATTATCGCCATTGGTAAACATAATTCCTCCCGGCAAACAGGAGTTCAGGAAGTTTTTGGCAAATGCAGGTGCGGTGAAACGATCCGAACGATCGTGATCGTCCCAGTTCTCTTTGGCCATGATCCCCGGTACCAGGATGAGCGATGCCAGTACCATTGCTCCCGCGGTCACCACAGAACGTTTTCTTTTGGAGACCCAGTCGATCAGTCCGGCCACACCGATCCCGATCCAGATGGCAAA
>JAGLTY010000041.1 GCA_023135025.1 Bacteroidales bacterium
ATGATCGCTAAGCAAGTAGTTGACGGCAAGCCGCGGTTCAAGCCCATGGTAGAGATGAAAAAAGTCTCCCCGCCCGTAGTAGGTAGAATCGACCAACTGGTAATTATCATCATAGTGAAATATAGTGGTGGGACCCACATTGTTAAACAAGGAGTATCGCACTCCGTAACGGACAGCCAGTTTCTCTCCCAGGGTTGATTCGCCCGAGAGATAGAGTCCGCTCTCCAGTGAATGGTTATGGGTGAGCTCCAAACTTTGTTTGATACCACCGGTGCTAACTGCACTAACCTCTCCAGGTTTAATCACATGGAAGGTTGAAGATGCTCCAAACCGAACTGTATGTTCAGGTGCAGGATACCAGGTAAAATCCCCCTTAAACCCGTAATCGTCAAGTGTGGAGTTCCAGTTAAAATACTGTTCCGACCCCTCTGGTGTTCCCAGGTCATAGAAGTAGTGCGAATTGACCAGCGTGAAATTACTGAAGAGGTTATTGTTGAATATATGGTTCCATCGGAGGGTAAAGGTACGGTTGCCAAAAATCATCCCTGCATACTCCTTATTGGCATAGGTATCCCTACCGGAATAGCCCGAAAGAAAGATTCTGTTATTGTCGTTGATCCGATAATTCATTTTTCCATTGAGATCATAGAAGTAGAGCCTTGTTTTACGCAGTGCCTCCTCTTTCGAAAAGAGCAGAAAAAGGTCGGCGTAGGTTCTTCTAGCGGCAAGAAGGAATGAGATCTTGTCAGGGACGATGGGTCCCTCCAGGGTAAGGCGGCTCGCAATAGTACCAATTCCGCCACTTGCACTGAATTTCTTGCTATTTCCCTCTTTCATGCGTATATCCAGCAGTGAAGCCAGTCTTCCTCCCGAACTGGCAGGAATATCACCTTTATAGAGCTTCACATCTTTGATAGCATCGTTGTTGAAAATGGAGAAGAAACCCATCAGATGACTGGCATTATAAACTACCGATTCGTCCAGAAGGATCAGGTTCTGATCGCGCCCTCCTCCCCTAACGCTAAAACCTGATGAACCCTCACTGGTTACCTGTACTCCAGGGAGCAACTGGATCGCTTTGATCACATCGATCTCTCCCAGCAGTGCCGGGATTTTTCGGATGGATTGGATGGCCAACCTCGTGCTTCCTGTCTCCAGTTGGGTAATATTTGTATTGTTGCGCTGAGAGGAAATGGTTACCTCTTCCAGTTCATGCAGTAACTCATTCAGTTCCATATTGAGAACCATCTCATCTGTAAGGGAAATTTTTTTGGATTGCGTTTCATAGCCCACGTAGGAGAAAATCAGGGTATAAGAGCCAGGGTCTAGCGAAAGCGCATAAAAGCCATATTCGTTGGTACTGGTTCCAGTACCAAGCTCTTCAATAATCACATTGGCAGCAATTAGTGCTTCACCCGAGGCAGCATCACGTACATACCCACTAACGGTAGCCTTACCGAAGCTCTCCAGAGAGATCAGTGAAATAAATGCGACCAGAAGAAGACGTGTTCTCAGCATGACTGGCAGAGGGGGTATATGGTATTGCGTAAAAAGTAAAAACAGATACCGGAGCAATGCATTTCATTGATCCGACATCTGTAGTAAAAATAGTAAAAAGTGCGATTGTCCTGTTAAACAATTTGACTCATGGCATCAATAAATGCTTCAACTGACGCAGTGACAATATCTGTGGAGGCAGAGAAGCCATAGTAGACTACATTTTTATGTTCTACCTGCATATGGACCTTCCCCATATCATCGCTTCCCCTTGTAATGGCCTGGATCAGGAACTCCTCAATCCTCACCTTCTTATTCAGGATCATTTTAACAGCATTGATAGATGCATCAACGGGACCGTTTCCTTCCGAAGTGGCTGAGTGGGTCACCTCTTCCCAGATGATATTGACTGTTGCCACCGGAGAGGTGCCTTTTCCACACAGCACCTGCAGCTTGTCAAGATGAAGGTTCCGTTTGATATCCCGGCTACTGGCTCCTGCCAGCACTTTCAGATCTTCATCAACAATCTCTTTTTTAGAGTCGGCCAGTACCAGGAACTCCTCATAAATTTTATCGAGTGCATTTTTACTGAATGTATAACCCAGTTTTCCCAGCCTGTGCTTCAGTGCGGCCCTGCCGCTTCTTGCTGTCAGCAGAATGGATGACTCATTGATCCCTACCGATTTGGGATTGATAATCTCATAATTCTCGCGCCTCTTCAGCACACCATCCTGGTGAATTCCGGAGGAGTGGGCGAAAGCATTTCTTCCTACGATCGCTTTATTGGGCTGAACAGGCATACGCATCAGGGTGGATACCAGCCTGCTGGTTTTGTAGATCTTCCTGGTGTTGATATTGGATATCAGGTTGAGATGTTTCCGGCTCTTCATAATCATAACAACCTCTTCCAGGGATGTATTACCGGCCCTCTCCCCGATCCCGTTTATGGTCACCTCCACCTGCCTCGCTCCGTTGATCACTCCACTCATGGTATTGGCGGTGGCCATACCCAGATCGTTGTGACAGTGGGTGGAGAGAATGGCCTTATCCATATTGGATACATGATCGACCAGGTATTTGATTTTCCTACCATACTCATCGGGAAGTGTATACCCGGTGGTATCCGGAATGTTAATCACTGTGGCCCCTGCCTCAATCATCGCTTCAACCACCTGGGCAAGGTATTTGTTGTCTGAACGTCCTGCATCTTCAGCATAGAACTCCACATCCTCCACAAATGATTTGGCATACCTGACAGCTTCCGCTCCCCGCTGAATGATCTCCTCGGGATTACTGTTCAGTTTATGATAAATGTGGTAGTATGAGGTTCCTATTCCTGTATGGATCCTGGGACGCTTGGCAAATTTCAGTGATTCGGCTGCCACTTCAATATCTTTCTTTACCGCACGGGTGAGTGCACAGATCACCGGTTCGGTAACAGCTTTGGAGATCTCAATCACCGAATTGAAGTCTCCAGGGCTGGAAATGGGGAATCCAGCTTCTATCACATCAACCCCGAGTTCCTCAAGTGCTTTGGCTACCTCAATCTTCTCAATGGTATTCAGCTGACATCCGGGAACCTGTTCTCCGTCCCTCAATGTGGTGTCGAAAATATAAACCCGATCTTTCGCCATGGCTATACAGTTTAACAGTTAGAAGGTATAAACCACAAAAGAAGTAAATTTAATGTTAAAACATGCTATCCAACATGGTTTTAATTCATAGAATCTTCTCAGGCGAACTCTATTTTTAGCTGATCAACCCAGTTGGCGACCCGTTGCTCGATCATTGAACCCTGGTTTTCATAGTCGATGGCCAATCCCATAAACTGATCATTCCGCAAAGCCCTTGAACTTTCAAACTCATACCCTTCTGTGGAGGTGAATCCCACCAGCGTAGCACCCTGCGATTCAAGGATCTCACCCATGATACCAACGCCATCCAGGAAGTTTTCGGGATAACCTTTCTGATCGCCCAGTCCGAATAGCGCGAACTTTTTACCTGTCAGATCCATCTCCTCCAGGGCGGGTAAAAATTCATCCCAGAAGTTGGGCAGTTCACCATCGAACCAGGTTGCTACGCCCATAATGATCCGGTCGAATGAGAGAAAGAGCTCTTCGGCAATCTCTTCTGCATTCACCATCGCAATGGAATCGTTGTTAAATGCCTCTTGAATCTGAGCGGCAATCTTACTGGTTTTTTTGGTATTAAAACTGTATATGATAGCGGTTTTTTTCATTGTTCGGCTGTTTGGAATTAATAGTTCAACAGTTCTTTGGCAGCTTTTTCAATTCTCTCTATGTTGGGAAGGACCGCTGCTTCCAGGATCCGGTTAAATCCAACCGGAGTAAATGTTGATCCCACTCTTTTTACGGGTCCGTCAAGGTATTCAAATGCCATATCGTTGATCAGGGCAGCAACCTCTCCACCGAAACCTCCAAACACTTTATCTTCATGCACAACCAGAACTTTCCCTGTTTTCTTAACAGTGGCCAGAATAGCATCGGTATCGAGGGGACTGAGCGACCGGAGGTCCAGCACCTCTACACTGGCAGTACTATCCTTCATTAGCTTGTCTGCCAGGTCCACACACATAGGCGTGGTATTTCCATAGGTGATGATACTCAGGTCAGTTCCCTCTCTTCTCAACCTTGCTTTACCAAAAGGCACCTCAAAGTCATCCGGAATAGGCGTTGCTACTTTGGGGGAGTTATAGAGTGCCTTGGGCTCCAGAAAGAGTGTCACACCTTTTGAGCGGATGCTGGTACGAAGCAATCCTGCCGCATCATCTGCATAGCTGGGGTAGACCACCCTGATCCCCGGTAGCGGGGTCAGGGAACTCTCAATGTTTTGGGAGTGGTAGAGCCCTCCGCCAATATATCCTCCTGATGCCAGACGGACCGTGATATTGGGTGAGTATTGTCCCTTTGAGCGCCAGTAGTCATGTGAGGTTTCAACGAACTGTTCCATGGCTGGCCAGAAATAGTCAGCAAATTCGGCCCCCTCCACAACAATACGCAGTTTATCATTAAATCTGCTCATTCCGTTGGCGGTTCCCATGATATAGTCTTCGGCGATGGGACCATTAAAGACGCGCACTTTGCCAAATTCCTGCTGCATTCCCTTGGTTACGTTGAAAATGCCCCCCTTCTCCTTGTTGGCCACATCCTGTCCCCAGATAAAGGTGTCGGGGTTGTGCCGAAACTCGGCTTTCAGGGTCTCGTTCAATCCTTCAATCAGCTTTTTAGGCTCTCCCTCATGTTGATGAATACCTTCGGGGTACCTGTCACTTAAATAGGGTTCCGGAATCACAAAATCATGGATCGACTCGGGTGTGGGCTGCGGAGCATTCATCCCCACCTTATGGGCCGCTTTTACCACCATTTTGGCCTCAGACTCAATTGCTTCGAGTTCAGCTTCCGTAAACCGCTCATACCTGATCAGCAACCGTCTGAATTTGGCCAGGGGATCATACTCATGGACATAATTCAGTTCATAATCGTCGCGGTAGAGATCGTGCCTGTCGGAATTTGAGTGTGAATGGATCCTGACGCAGTTTGCATGTACAATGACCGGGTGTTCGTATTCAGCCACATACTCCTTGGCTTCGGCCATGGTGTTCATACTGTCGAATACATCTTTACCGTTACAGTGAAAGATTTTAAGGTTTTTAAATCCTGAGAAGTTATTGGCCACTTTTCGGTTGGCTGTCTGATCTGCCTTGGGTACTGATATTCCATATCCGTTGTCCTGGAAAACAAAAATAACAGGAAGCTTCTCATTGCTTGCCCCATTGATGGCTTCATAGACATACCCTTCAGAAACGGACGATTCGCCCTGGGAGCTTATGGCCACGCCGGGTACCTTATACTTTTTCATGGCACGGGCCAGACCCACTGCATGCAAGGTATGATTACCCGTACAGGATGATACGTTGTGAATGTTCCATTCCGGTTTGGCGAAATGGTTGGACATGTGCCTTCCCCCTCCAGCCACATCTGTTTCCCTGGAGATCCCATTCAGTATCAGTTCTTCAGCCGAGAGGCCCGCAGAATGTGTGGTAAGCATATCCCTGTAATAGGGAAACAGATGATCATGCTCACGGTCAAACACCTGTCCAATGGCCAGTTGAATGCCATCATGGCCCGCATACGGAGCATGGTACGACCACCCGATGGCCTGTTTCAGATAATTTGGCGCCCTGTCATCGATGGCCCGTCCTACCAGCATCAGTTTAAGCCATTTTGCCAGGGTCTCCTTATCTGTTTTCTTGATGCTGTATTTCTTGTTTGCTGACATTATCTGTTAAAGTTTAAAATTACCGGAATCTGGATCAAATGATTCAATGTAGTCTCCTAACCGTTTCAGAAATGCTCCTCCCAAAGCACCATCAATAATCCTGTGATCGTATGTAAGCGATAACCACATCTTTTGCCTGATGGCAATCATATCTCCCATATCAGTCTCAATCACTGCAGGTTTCTTCTTAATGGCTCCTATTGCGAGGATGGCCACTTCGGGCTGGTTTATAATGGGGGTTCCTATGTCGTTCTGAAAGGAACCAAAATTGGTTACAGTGAAGGTTCCTCCGCTGATATCATCCGGGTTAAGTTTATTGCTGCGGGCAGCTGCCGCCAGTTCATTCATCTTTCTGGTAATTCCGGTAAGATTCAGTGCTCCGGCATCCTTGATATTGGGAACGATCAGGTTATTATCGGGGAGCGACACAGCAACACCAAGATTGATACTTTTTTTAATAATGATCTTCTCCCCATCTACGGAGGCATTGATCTGTGGAAAATCGTGTAGTGATTTAACAGTCGCTTCTAGGAACATGGGGAGGTAGGTGAGCTTGACCCCCTCCTTTTTATAGAAATCCTCCTTCACCCGGTTTCTCCATTTGACCACCCCTGTCACATCCACCTCAATCATATTGGTAACATGGGCCGAAGTCTGCTTCGATCGGATCATATGGTCGGCAATCAGTTTCCTGAGCCTGCTCATTTCAACGACCTCATCGCCTTCACTGGTTGTGACTGTTTCATGAACAACCTGCTTTTTTGGGGCAGGTTCTGGGGCTGTTTTTGCAACATCTGCCTTTTCAGTCAGAATTATTTTCTCTCCTCCCCTTCCCTTAACATAGTTCAGGATGTCTTCTTTGCGGACCCGACCATTCAATCCACTCCCTTGGATAGAATCGAGTTCTACCTGTGAAACGCCCTCTTTCCCTGCAATGGTTTTTACCAGTGGAGAGTAGAATCGTCCCTGGATTGAAACAACGTGTTCATCGCTCCTTATTTCATCAGCAGGGTCACTCTCCGGATCGATGCTCTTCTCTTCGACCTTAGCATCGGCCTTATCATCGGTGGTTGACGAATTATCTCCATCCAGACCAATGACCGCTATCACTGTGCCTACAGCGACGACCTCATCCTGTTTGAAGAATATTTTTTTAACAACTCCCTCAACTGGTGAAGGTATTTCAGAATCAACTTTATCGGTGGCAATTTCGAGGAGGAGATCCTCCTCCTCGATCTTATCTCCCTCTTTTACAAACCAGTTTGTAATGGTTGCTTCTTCAATACTCTCACCCATTTTTGGCATGATAATATCAAAATTTGCCATAATAGAATCAAATGAAATTGGTGTGCTATAAGAAATTTCGATGGTATAACAACGATACCATGAAATTGTTTTTAATCTTCACCTTCGAAAAGAATGTCAAGTACGACAGGTTCGTCCTTGGGGAGTCGATCAGCTGCAGGAGGCTTCTTAAAGACAGGATAACTTATCTTGATATCGGGGTAACCCATATGTACCAGCATGGTTACCACTGAAAAAATTTTTGGTCCCTGGGGAATTAATACGATGGAATATTCGTCACGCAGGGGAAGAATAGTATCAATCAGACTCTGATAAATGGCCTGCCCGTTTCTGATTGGATAGGCAACAAGGTTCCTGATGGGTACACTATTGATCAATTTATGGTTATTAACAAAGACCTTCTCAACAAACCGCTTTTCCACCGGTGGATCTGCATAGAAGAGATAGAGCAGATCAGGATTGATGATTTTATAGATCGATTCAGAAATATTGTTCTCCTGGCCCAGTCCGAGGACCAGGGCAGTTTTTTTACCATTTGCAGGCTTTATTTCTTCGTGAAGAAACTCGGAGATCTCCTTTACCTTGTGTGAACCAGGCTGACGAACATAGCTGGCCATGGTATAAACAATCCGCATGCATACCCTCCCATCTCTATCCTGGTTCTCGTAGAACCATCTGAAAAACTCATAGTACCAGTTGGGAGACATACTGGTACAATCAATCAGCACATTGATCTGCTCACCGGTCAGGGTATTTAAGATTGCATCCACATCGGGAACTTCAGATTCAACCCGAAAGATCTCAAATCCCTGCTCCCCAAAATAGCTGATGTTTTCCAGGTAAGAAAACTCTTTGATACAGTTTCTCTTTTCAAGGGCAATTTTTTTACAGGAGATCCTTTCAAACATCCGGGCCACAGTGGTACTACGCGTTTCAAAGCCAACAGTAGTGATAAATATATCAGCCTTAAAATCAGCTATTTGCGATGAATCTATATGTTGAATGGATGAAAGTTCCATGGAACACTCTTCTAAGTGCCCTAAGATAAAAGGAAAATTGTAAGGGATGATGTTTGTTTGACTAAAGTTTCGGATTTGTTGCAGGAATATCTGTAATTGGTCCCGGATGCTTGTCATCCATGGTGAACAGATCAAACACCGGCCACTGTTGAACAGTGCCTATGGTGCCAAACATCATACTGGAAACATACCTGTGGATCCTGGACTGTTTATAGGTGCTTGTATTGATCATAACTACCCAGTTTATTCCATCATTTTGCCTGACCAGCAATGCTGAAGAACCGCTCAGATATCCGGTACGCCACCAGGTGCCATACCTGTCACTTCCCCGCCAGCCGAAAAGGCCTTTCCCTGCAATACTAGGGTCGGACATATTGGCAATGGTTTCGGGGGAAAGAATATCTGGTTGTTCATCAAAACCATCAATGGCAGTCATAAATTAATCAAGTTCCGGTGCAGAAGCCACCCAACCTCCGGCCGGACCCAGCAACTCCATATCATTGCCGCCATAATAGATGGGTACAACTTCTCCGGACCCATCCATGGCAGAGGTGGTCATTTTACCTGCATTGCTATGGTACCTGACTTCGTTGGGATATTTCTCGTGATAATAACTTTTTCCTATATGCATATCATGAATCCCCAGTGGCTTAAGAAGATTCATAACCACATAATCCTGGTAGGGCATCCCGCTTTTTCTTTCTATGATCTCTCCAAGGATGGCATAGCCCATATTGGAATAGCTGTAACGTGTTCCCGGATTGAAGTTCAATCTGCGCGAAAGCGTGTACTGCAGGATATGTTCAAAAGAGGCAGGAGCCGGAACATCCATTTTCCTGGCAATATAGAGCGGATTGAACATGGGATCGCCTGCGTATCTCGACCACCCTGCTGTGTGGTTTAACAGGTGACGGACCGTTATCTCCTCAATCCTTGGATCTCTGTAGACCCTGAATAGAGAATCGTTCAGAATACCCCTCTCTCCAAACACAGTTTCGTCCAGATTGAGGTTTCCCTCTTCGTACAATTTCATTACAGCCACAGCCGTGATCAGTTTTGAGACAGATGCAATGCGGAACAGGTGACCGGGTTTAACATCCTCCCCGGTTTCACTATTGGCCGTTCCAAATCCTTTTGCATAAACCAGCCGTTCATCTTTGGTAACAGCCAGACTCGCACCCTCAATCTTCCACCGCTTGATAAATGCATCTACCTGCATATCTATATTCTCTGTTCCCTCATAGTCAGAGTATTGGTTGTCGAGAAGCAGTGAGAAAGGTACCTCTTCATCATTCAGAAGGGATGGATATCCTTTGTCGGAGAAGGTCATCGCAATTTCTCCAAAAAAGAAGAAAACAAGCAGGGAAATAAAAATCAAAATCTTTTTCACGTACAATTAAAATTTGAACAATCATGTTCGTTTATAAGAACAAAGTTATAGTAAAATGAGATTGAATCTGAATTGTTCATTGCTCCAATTTTGGCCTACTCTTATAAATCTTGGGATAGTATTGATAAATAGGATGATACAAGCGTTTTGCAAGCAATGCGAAGGGGTATATATATTACAAGTACAATGACTCTTCGCACAAAATATGGTACTTTCGTAGAGAAATTTGTGATCATTGATAAATCAATCCAAGCAGTTGGTCAAAAGAATTCAGGTGACCCCTGAGGGGGTATAAAACACGAATGGGAGCCAAATTTGCATCTGGTTCCCATTCCGCTTGTTAGCTACCGTAGTCTCTAATTCGCGCCAAGCTACGGTTATTATGACTCGAAAACGAGGCCGAAGCCTTGTGATCTCTTTCGCTGCCCGACGAATCGAACAACTTGCACCGCTCTTGTCCATAGACAATGCATAATGCTCAACTGCTTACAACTTCCACCGCGTTTTCAGGTACTCTACGGTTTCTGTTTCGAATCTCCTTTCATGCCTTTGACAGCAGTCCAGGTATTCCAGTTCACAGTCCGATCCGAAGATCGGGAGAACAGCATCAATACCTGATTAGCTGTTCCCGTGACTCATATTCACGCTTCCAGGTTGCCCTGGTAGCTAATGAACTTAATCATTTAAAGAACTGAGTGGCCTTTTATCGCTCACTTGGTAAGACCAAATATATTGGCTTTATCGCATCACACCAAAAAAAAGTGAGCGAAGAATTGAACATTGAATGAACAGGATTTATTAACAAATAGTTAATAGGCTGTTAATTTGAAGATCCATTTATTTATATCACAATGTATTACATCTCTCCCTCTTTTTACATACCTGTTAATATCTACGTGGATACTCTAAAATAATTTGCCAGGAGAAAATTGTTCATACGGTTCGATCATACGTGGATCTGATGGGTCAGCGTTGTTGGCAGAGAGACGTGGCGAAACCGTATATGCCTTTAAATCAGACTCATTAAAAGGCTGAAACAACTGCTTTCTTTTTAAAAGGGAGGGTTCTCCAGA
>JAGLTY010000410.1 GCA_023135025.1 Bacteroidales bacterium
CTGGCTCGCTGTTCAACAGGGTCTCAAAATCGACCATACGTTCCAGTGGGAAATTGGTGTATTCGGCATCTATCCCCTCCTCCATAAACTTCTTATTGAAGAAGGAAGCTGAGAAACTGTGTCCCAATGGATATCCGATCAGTCCAAACAGACGCATATCAGCTGGAGGTCTTGTTTTGGGTCAGACCGATCTCAATAAAGAGAATCAATGCAATACCGGCAGCAGCCAGCAGCAGTGCCATCCAGAGGTGATCGCCCGGGTTACCGGCAGAAGGCAGGATGTTCTTCTCCACCAGCGGTTTTATCTCGCCTTCAACCATAATGGTCTTCAGAGTCTCTTTCCAGGGCCAGATCTTGTTCAGCGATCCGATCATAAATCCCACAAGCACGGCAATGGTGATATCGTGGTACTTTTTCAGCAGCCAGGAGAGCAGGTTTGCAAAGAGGATGAGTCCGGTTACCGCTCCAACACCCAGCAATAAAAGGTCGAAGATGATCCGTTCGTTTACTGCATGAAGTGCAAAGGAGTATTTACCCAACAGCAGCAGGATAAAACTTCCCGATATCCCGGGAAGGATCATGGCACAACTGGCCAGTCCGCCCGAAAAGATCACGAACCAGGATGCATCGGTGGTTGTGGTGGGGGTTACACTGGTGATGTAGAAAGCGATTCCGATGCCACCCACAAGCGCCAAAATTTTCGGATATCCCCACCGCTTGACCTTACGGGAAATCACGTAGGATGAGGCCAGAACCAGGCCAAAAAAGAAGGACCAGATCAATACAGGTTGGTGTTCCAGCAGATATTCCAGCACCCTGGCCAGAGAGAGTACCGAGATAAAAATCCCTGCAAATACCGCAAGCAGGAAGTTTCCATTGATCTGTTTCCAGAATGACTTCCAGCGACCTGTAAAGAAAAGCCTGATCGCCTCCAGGTTGATTCCCTTGATAGAGTTAATAAGCTCCTCGTAGATCCCGGTGATAAAGGCAATGGTTCCTCCGGAAACACCCGGCACAACATCTGCTGCTCCCATGCCCATTCCCCGGAGTACAAGGAAGAGATACCTGACTGCATGTTTCTTCAAAACCCTATTGTTTTCTGGAATGAAACTCTTCCGGCAATACATCAAAAAATGTATCTCCACGCATACCACAACGAAGCGCTTCCAGTGAAACCACTTCGTTTGGAGCGATGTTTCCCAGGTTTACATTGGCTCCAACCAGCTGAATAAACATGGTCTGCTGGGCTTTATTGGGCGCCTCCCACAATACATCATTTACCGAAATCTCCTTCATGATGTCATCGATCAGTGCCCTGTTGGCCGATCCATCGGATTGGTAGATCCCGATGGTACCACTCTCCCTCGCTTCGGCAATAACCTTCCATGCCCCGGATTCAAGTTCTGTTTTCATTTGAGATACCCATACATCGTTGGATAGTTCCACCCCTTTCACCTTGCTTCCAATTTCGGAAAGCACCTGGAAATCTTTGGCCAGTATGGCAATACACTCAAGTTTCTCATCATGGTCCATTTTGATGGTACCATCAGAAACCTCCACATTGCCAAGTCCAGATTCAGACACAAACCTTCTGTAGGCATCAAACTCGCCCCGCACATAGAACATTTCAAAAAGGGTCCCTCCGAAATAGGGTTTGAGTCCTGCTGACAGGTACAGTTTCACCTTCTCCTTCAGATCGCGGGTAATCAGTGCCGTTCCAAACCCAAACTTAACAAGATCGGTATAGGGAGCACTTGATTCGATAAAGTGTTCGGACTCTTTCAGGCTCAATCCTTTATCCATCATCATGGTCAAACCATAATCGCGTTTTCCAGAAGTTCTTTCAGGAACATGTTTCAGTGGAAAATTCATAAGGAATTACTTTTTATACTGTTGGATAATGCGCTCGATATCAGGCTCCCGGGCACCTTCAGGGAAAAAGTAGGCAAATTCGGATTCAAGATCACCATTCGCCTCAAGGGCCTCTTCAAGAAATTTAACAGAGAGCTCCTTCTCCCCCTGTTTCAGGTGGCATACAGCCATCTTTATTTTGATTTCAGGATCGCCGGAGTGGTGTACAAAAGCTTCACGCAAAAA
>JAGLTY010000411.1 GCA_023135025.1 Bacteroidales bacterium
TATAAGCTTTGAAGATGCCTGATTAACCTGGAATAATCTAATACAATCATTCAAACAATTATTAAATGGAAAGCATATTACAATTCTTTTACAGTAATAAAGAGGCCATATTTATTATTGCCCTGACTATTTTCCTGGGACTGGAGGTTATATCCAATGTCCCTTCAGTATTGCATACTCCCCTGATGTCGGGGGCCAATGCCATCAGCGGAGTGATCATTATCGGGGGAATTATCCTGGTGGGTCATGCCGATCTGGCGAACCTGGATGAGGGATCCAACCTGCTCAATCTGGTACTTGGGATTTTCGCACTGCTTTTTGGAACGCTCAATGTGATTGGTGGATTTGTGGTTACTGACCGCATGCTTGAAATGTTTAAAAAGAAGAAAAAATAGGTCTGTACCATGAATACACTGAATATAACAAACGGAGATATTATACTTGAGTTTATCTACCTGGTCTCGGCCCTATTTTTTGTGGCAGGGCTGAAGCTTTTAAGTAGTCCCGATTCAGCCCGGCGTGGTAACCTGTGGGCTGCCGCCGGTATGTTCATGGCCATGATTGCCACCATGGTGCTTCATCGCGATGGAGAGGGTGGGGGAATCAAGGGTGCCAACCTGGCCATCATTCTGGGGGCCATTGCCTTTGGAGGGGTTATAGGTGGTGTGGTAGCACGTCGCATTAAGATGACCGCCATGCCGCAGCTGGTCTCCTTCTTTAACGCCACGGGTGGAGCAGCATCGGCACTGGTGGCACTGATCGAATTCTCAAATCCCGATAATCAATCGGCCCTGGTTACCCTGCTTGGAATGATCATCGGTAGTATTGCCTTCAGCGGAAGTATGATCGCCTATGGCAAGCTGAACGGAAACATTAAGGATATTTTTAGCAGATGGATGACCTACATCAACCTGGTGATCCTGGCCGGACTGGTTTTCCTCTTGTTGTTTATTCTCTTCGGGGATTCACCCGCGGAAACCAAACAGCTCCTGGTCTATCTGTTGCTGGCTGGATCCCTGGTTTATGGTGTAAGTTTTGTGATGCCCATTGGAGGTGCCGATATGCCGGTGGTGATCTCCCTGCTCAATAGTTTTACAGGTATTGCCGCCGCCATGGCCGGATTTATATATCAGAACCAGGCGATGATCCTGGGCGGGATTTTTGTTGGAGCAGCGGGGATGATTCTGACACTGTTGATGTGTAAGGCGATGAACCGCTCGTTGATCAATGTGATTATTGGTGCTTTTGGAGGGGGCGGTGCTGCTGTGGACCGCGAGAAGGGGGTGGTTAAAGAGGTTTCTGCCACCGATGCGGCTGTGATGCTTAACTACAGCAGCAAGGTGGTGATTGTTCCCGGGTATGGACTTGCAGTAGCCCAGGCACAGCATATTTGCAGTGAACTGGATGAGTTGCTGGAAGCCAATGGGGTGGAGATAAAATATGCCATTCATCCGGTGGCCGGACGGATGCCCGGACATATGAATGTACTGCTGGCCGAAGCCGATGTGCCCTATGAAAAGCTTATAGAGATGGACGAGATCAATCCGGATATGCCCAAAACCGATGTGGTGGTGGTGATAGGGGCCAACGATGTGGTGAACCGGGCCGCTCTGGACGATCCCTCCAGCCCCATTTATGGCATGCCCATTATTGAGGTCCATGAGGCCAAGAATGTTATCGTGATGAAGCGGGGGATGGGAAAGGGTTATGCTGCTATCGAAAACTACCTGTTCCATGCAGACAATCCACGCATGTTCTTCGGAAGTGCCAAAGATTCACTTCAGAAACTGGTGACAGAGATTAAAGCATTATAAAATATCTAAAATTGTTACCCTTTAGGCTGTGATGGTGCAACGTTACAGCCTATTTTTTTGTTCTATCCACAGCAAAATGAGATCCATTTGTGTCACTTTATAACTAATGACACTCCATTTATCTATAAAATTAATCAATTTATCAAAGCAAAGTCGTTTACTTCTCAATGTTGATAACCTCTATAGACCTAGGTTAGTATGAAGATTTGAATGTGTTATTTTTGAAACACATTGGCTAGTCTATCGTATGACTAATGTAATCTATGAAGCAGCTTA
>JAGLTY010000412.1 GCA_023135025.1 Bacteroidales bacterium
GCAACTCTGTGATAATGGGGTGGCGGTTGGGTGGCGGTGTATTGATGATGGAGAGATCGCGCGATCCCATAAGGGAGAACTGCAGGGTCCTTGGAATGGGAGTAGCTGTCAGGGTGAGCGTATCTACATTCAGCTTCAACTGCTTCAGTTTCTCCTTCACGCCCACTCCGAATTTCTGCTCCTCATCGATAATCAGCAATCCCAGATCCTTGAATTCGATCTCCTTTCCCACCAGTTTGTGGGTTCCGATAATGATATCAATCTTCCCCTCTTTCAGGTTTGACACGATCTTTCGCTGGTCGGCCATGCTACGGAATCTGCTCAGGTAATCGACTGTGCAGGGGAGCCCCATTAACCGCTCCCTGAAAGTATTGTGGTGCTGGAGCGCAAGTACTGTGGTGGGGACGAGAACCGCCACCTGTTTACTATCGGCGACCGCCTTAAATGCTGCCCTGATGGCCACTTCGGTCTTCCCGAATCCCACATCGCCGCATACCAGCCGGTCCATGGGGAATCCCGCTTCCATACCTGCTTTTACATCTGCGGTTGCCTTTAACTGGTCGGGAGTATCCTCATAGATAAAAGATGATTCCAGCTCCTGCTGCAGGTAGGTGTCCACCGAAAATGCAAATCCCTCCTGAGCCTTTCTCCTGGCGTAAAGCAGGATCAGTTCACGGGCAATATCCTGTACCTTCCTCTTTGTGTTGCTTTTCAGCTTCTGCCATGCACCGGTGCCAAGCTTATAGATTTTAGGCGGACCCGTATCTTTCCCCTTGTACTTGGTGATGCGGTGCAGGGAGTGGATGTTGACATAGAGTACATCTTTATCCTTATAAACCAGCTTGATCGCCTCCTGGATCTTCCCGTTCACCTCGATCTTTTCCAGTCCCCCGAATATCCCGATTCCATGGTCAACATGCACCACATAATCGCCAGGGTTGAGACCCATCAGCTCTTTGACCGAAACAGACTCCTTTTTACTGAACCGGTCGTGGAACCTGAATTTGTGATATCGTTCAAAGATCTGGTGGTCGGTGTAGAAGGATTGTTTGAGGTCGTGGTCCGTAAACCCTTCGTGGATGGTTTGTGACAGGGTCAGGTACTGCAGCTCCGGGTCAATTTCATCAAAAATGGCCCGCAATCGTTCCAGCTGTTTCTCGCTGTCGGAGAGAATATGGTTGCTGTATCCTTCGGCCGAACGCTCTTTCAAATGAGCAGTGAGCAGCTCAAAGTTCTTATGAAAGGGTGGCTGGGGGGAGGTATTGAAATGCCAGGTCGTCTGTTCTTTTTCCCTGTTGGCAATTCCAAAAATTACCTGAGGGAACTGCTCCATCTGCGACCGGATCTCGCCCCCGTTTTTTAAGAATTTCGCTTTATCTATCTCCCGGTCCGACTCCGATTCCAGCTCGGTCCGGTTGTAGAGGATCTCAATATGGTCCGTCACCAGGTCGGGATTATCCATCCAGAGTGTGGTCCCCTGGGGGATATACTCCAGGAAAGAGATCCGTTTTTCGCCCATTTCGGTCTCCCACTGGATATTGGGTATGACATTGACTTTTTTTACCGTCTTCAGGGATCGCTGGGTATCTGTGTCAAAAATCCGGATGGAGTTAACCTCGTCGTCAAAAAAATCGATGCGGCACGGGTGACTGGAAGCATAGGAAAAGATATCAGCGATTCCACCCCGGATGGCGTACTGTCCGGGTTCATACACAAAATCGACCAGTTGAAAATTATAGGTTTGCAGCACCTCCTCCAGGAAGGCCATATCGATCTTCTCTCCCTGCCTGATCTCCAGGGTAGACTCTCCCAGTTGCCGGCGTGTGACCACCGACTCCACAAGTGCCTCAGCATATGATATGATAAAACTGGCCACTCTCCGTTCCGAAAGTCGGCGGAGCGTCTGTGTACGGGTGATGATATTGGCCTCATCGGTCTGCTGGTACTGCACGGACCTTTTATAGGAGGAGGGAAAAAAGAGGGTTCGGTCGGGCGATCCATCCAGGGTAATCAGGTCGGTATAGAAATAGGCGGCCTCCTCTTTGTCCTGGAATACAATAAGATGGGAC
>JAGLTY010000413.1 GCA_023135025.1 Bacteroidales bacterium
TCCCTGGAGGGTGGAAAAGCCAGGAATGCCATTCCACGTGAGGCTGAAGCTTTAATTGTGGTTCCATCGGGGAGCCTGGAGCTGGTCCGGGTCTACTTTGAGTCATTTGTCCAGATCATCAAGGGTGAGAAGGAGGTGATGGAGCCTGATTTTATAATGACCATGGAACAGGAGGAGCCCCCGGAATTCGTTATGCGCAGGAAATTCCAGCGAAAGCTCTTTAATGTCCTCTATGCCTGTCCGCACGGGGTGATAGCCATGAGTCAGACCATACCCGGACTGGTGGAAACCTCCACCAATCTGGCATCCATCAGGCACACCGGTGAGGATACACTGGAGATTGTAACCAGTCAGCGCAGCAGTGTGGAGTCGGCCAAACAGGATATTGCAGACCGCATGGGATCCCTCTTCAAGCTGATGGGAGCTACCGTTAAACATACGGGTGGATATCCCGGCTGGAAGCCCGACACCTCCTCAGAGGTGCTTAAAACTTCGGAGAAGGTCTACCGGGAGCTCTTTAGCCAGGAACCTGATATTAAAGCAATTCATGCCGGACTGGAGTGCGGACTCTTTTTACAGAAGTATCCCGATCTGGATATGATCTCTTTTGGTCCCACCATCAAGGGAGCCCATACACCAGAGGAGCGGATCCGCATCGACACAGTAGATAAATTCTGGCGATTTCTCCTGGAGATGCTGAAACAGGCACCTGAAAAGTAGTTTCAAGGGAACTATTCCACAGGCTCAAAGTCAGCTTTGGTCACTCCGCAGACCGGACAGTACCAATCTTCAGGAACATCTTCAAGTGGTGTACCCGGCACGATACCACTATCGGGGTCACCCTCTTCAGGGTCGTACACGTAGCCGCAGACTTTACACTGCTGTTTTTGCATGGTTGGGGTGCATAATAAGTAACATCAATGCTCCGGTAACCACTTCGCCTGTCTCATAGTCCAGCTCGGATCCGCCCATACTATGTGGAATCAGGTAGACCGCCAGCATTACCAGGGCAGCGCCTATGGCCAGCCACCTACCGTAAGACCTCTTTCTCAGGAACCAGGCAACCAGGTATGCTATCAGTGCAAAAAGCACCTTATTATCGGTCATGTCCTCACCCAGAGGCCAGCCGGTCCAGAGCTGTCCAAAGGAGAACTTCTGAACGACGGGGCCCAGGATAAATCCACCGATCAACAGGAAGATGATGGTTACTCCCATATGCTTTTTATAGGAGGGTATGTTGGCCAGGGCAAAGATGATGGTGGCCATGGACCAGATGACGGTCAGTATCATCATCAGTACATGTGGAATAAGCGCCCAGGCAGGTACATCACCCCGGAACCGGATGACCACATTTTCATCTTCATGCAAATCAATTAGATTTCCATCGGCCATCAATTCCAGGTGGTATTCAATTTTACCGGCCGGTGGCTGATGGGGGAGGTTTGTGCTCAGAAGATCTCCCTGTCTCTCCATTACCAGGGTATCCCAGGGATTCTCTGTGGGGAAGAGTCGCCAGATCAGATTAGCGGAAAAGGCCTCGGGAAGCTGAACTTCCACCGGGTAATCGCCCGGTCTGCCGTTATTGGAACGTGGAAGGCCAAAGCGAAATTCCTCATTCTGGTAACTTATTTCATAATTTTTCGGGTATGTGGGTCCGGTCATCCGCTGGTAAAACATGGCGGCCAGCGAGATGATCACTGCGAGCACCCAGAACAATACTTTTCTTAACTTCATGGCTCTATTTGGATTTCTTCTGGTATTAGAGACGGATAACCAGGTCGATGAGGTCATCGTCCCGTTTCACCTGTACCACGATTGACATTCCCTCTTTCAGATCTCCCAACCGGCTCATGTAGTCGTATACATTTCCAACACTTTTGCCTTCAATGGAGACAATGATATCTCCTTTCTGAATGCCACCCACAGCAGCTGGTTTTCCTTCGGTCACAAGCATCACCGGCATACCCTCGCTCCCATCGTAGATCATATCGGGCATCAGCCCCAGGGTGATTCCGCCATGCCTTCCGCGCGATGAACCCTTCACTTTGGGTCCCGCCTCG
>JAGLTY010000414.1 GCA_023135025.1 Bacteroidales bacterium
AAGGAACTACTCATCTACTTTGTAGGTTAATCGAATGGAGACCGCATTGCTGTGAGCCTGCAACTCCTCTGCCCTGGCCATGGTCATAATGGCATCCCCTATGTTATGCAGCCCGTACCTGCTGATCTCCTGAAATGTAATCTTCTTGTAAAAACTATCCATATTGACCCCACTGTAGGAGTTTGCCCATCCATTGGTGGGCAGGGTGTGGTTGGTACCAGAGGCATAATCGCCTGCACTCTCCGGTGTATAGTCGCCCAGAAAAACCGATCCGGCATTGTCCACCTGCTCGGCCAGGTCCGTATAATTTTTAGTTACGATTATAAGGTGTTCCGGGGCATACTCATTGACCATCTCCATGATCTCCTTCTGGCTCTTCAGAAGAATCATCTTGCTGTTATTCAAAGCTTTCGATGCAATTTCCTTCCTGGGTAAATCTTCCAGCTGTCTCTGAAGCTCTGCCTTGACCCGGTCGATCATATCACCGGAATCAGAGATCAGCAGTACCTGGCTATCTGGACCATGTTCGGCCTGGGAGAGCAGGTCGGAGGCGATAAATGAAGGATTGGATGTGCTGTCGGCCACCACTGCCAGTTCGGAGGGACCGGCCGGCATATCGATGGCAACTGTTTCCCGGCTCACAATCTGCTTGGCCATGGTCACATACTGGTTACCCGGTCCGAAAATCTTATTGACAGAGGGGATGCTTTCGGTACCGTGCGCCATGGCGGCGATGGCCTGAACGCCTCCTACCCTGAAAACCCTGTCTATACCGAGCAACCCGGCAATATAGAGGATGGAAGCACTAACCTTTCCATCACTGTCGGGGGGTGTACAGAGAATCACCTCCCTGCATCCCGCAATTTTGGCAGGGATCCCCAGCATCAGCACCGTGGAGAGCAGTGGCGCCGATCCCCCCGGTATATATAGTCCCACTCTGCTTATGGGAACCGGTTTTTGCCAGCAACGCACACCGGCCGTGGTGACAATGGTTTCGGTCTGGTGCATCTGCTTCTTGTGGAATGTCTGGATGTTCCAGTGGGCCTCGTCAATCGCTTTTTTCAACTCCTTGCTCACTTGGCTTCGGGCAGCTTGGATCTCTTCCATAGTAACTTCCAGAGATTCTGCATCATACCGGTCGAACTCCCTGGCATATGCCTTTACAGCTGCATCCCCATTGAGTGCCACATCATCAATAATTTTCCGTACCTGATCTTCCAGGGTGTGGTAATTCAGTTGGGGCCGCTGAAGCAGGCCTGACCACTCACTTTTTTCAGGATAACGAAGAATATTCATGCTCTATAAATTCTGGTTAAACAATCATTTTTTCTATGGGAATAACAAGTATACCCTGTGCACCAAGCTCCCTGAGGCGGTCAATGACCCTCCAGAACTCTTTTTCGCTGAGTACCGAGTGTACCGAACTCCACCCCTCTTCGGCCAGTGGCATCACGGTGGGACTTTTCATTCCAGGAATGGTATCGATGATCTGCTGAAGGTTCTCATTGGGAGCATTCAGCAGGATGTATTTATTATTGGATGCAGCCATCACACTGCGGATTCTAAAGATCAGATCGTTTAGCACAGCCTGAATATCCGCATCAAGATTTTGGGTGGCAATCACCACTGCCTCCGATTTCATAATCACCTCCACCTCTTTCAGTCCATTGCTAATCAGGGTACTTCCCGAGCTTACTATATCAAAAATGGCATCGGCCATCCCGATGGAGGGGGCCAGCTCCACGGAACCACTCAATACATGGATGTCCGCCTTCACCCCATGCTCCTGCAGGTATTTCTCCAGGATTACCGGGTAGGATGTGGCAATTCGTTTGCCGTGCAGATCCTCAAGGCTTTCATAGCTATCCGATTTTGGAATAGCAATGGAGAGTCTGCAGCGGGAGTAACCCAATCTTTCGACCAGCTCCACCTTACACTCCTTCTCTGCATACTCATTCTCTCCCACAATACCGATATGGGCCACTCCATCCTCCACATACTGTGGAATATCATCATCCCTGAGATAGATCACCTCCAGGGGAAATGTCTGGGCCAC
>JAGLTY010000415.1 GCA_023135025.1 Bacteroidales bacterium
GGAACGGCATATCCAGCCGGAAATGGACAAATACATAATCAGCATCCACACCCGCATCGTGGCTCCCCTCTGCCTCTATGGCATACCTGCCGTTGATATCTTCCTGGGAAAAATAGTTGTGTGGTGATTGGGGCCGGTCGGGTTTCAACTCAAAATGGAAGTAGGGATCCACAAAGTCGATGCGTGCCACGTAGTAGGTGGGGATCCTTGTGTTCTTGGTATCAAAAAACCTGAATTCGTTCCCCCCTGGAAAAATATTCTCCTCCTGGTAGTCGTAGACCAGCTGACCCGGATTGACCATGTAGGGCTGTAGCACATCGATGCCCAGGTCCCACAGTCCGTTCTGATATATAACAGCCCTGGTTTCGCTGAAAGGGTCGTCGATGGTGATCCCGCTATGGTTCACGGTAAAGTCCACTTCCTGGCAGCACCCCTTGTACTGGTTCAGTACCGGAATATGCGCGGTGGCTTCAATATTAACTCTCCCCTCGGTAACCATAAACCGTTTGGTAAACACCACATCGTCGGGGTTCCCGTCACGGTAGACCAGCAGCAGGTAGTTGCCCGACAGCAACAGCCGGGTATCCTCGTTGGGGATCTGAAGGCGATAGTGCAGGTATGTATAATAGGTATTAAAGGATGGGGCTGAATTCCTGATCTCATTCTCGGGGTACCCTTCAAGGTACTCCATTTCGGTCAGATCGGAGGGTGTCCAGTCGGCATTGCAGTGGATCACCCTGTACATAAAGGTGGGTTGATTTTTCGACAGGTCGTCGAATTCAAGCACCAGCGGAACATCTCCGCTGAGCCTGACCACCGGGTAACTCATGGGCCATCCTTCGCGATAGAGCTGAACGGTTTTCAGGCTGTGATCCAGCACCATTTCACGCACCTCCCCATGGTCGTCCGAGTAGGGTTCCTGACAAAGGGCAGGCACAAAACTGACCTGCATCAATATTATGTATGTTATGAGAACGGAGGCTAATTTCATAATATCGCATTATATTCAAGCCCGCTTTGTGGGTAGGTAAATTTAGTTATTTTTATAGATTATTATACTGTTACAAAATAATCCATGGCTGAGGTAATCAAGATTAAAAAGGGTCTGGACATCAAGATGAACGGACAGGCCGAGAAAATCTATGTGAAGGCCCCCAGGGCTAAAACATATGCAATCAAGCCGGGCGACTGGCACGGACTCACTCCCAAGATTATCCCCAAACTTTGCGACGAGGTGAAGGTGGGAACTCCCATTTTTTATGACAAGTACCACCCGGAGGTGAAGTTCACCTCTCCGGTGAGCGGCATTCTTACGTCCATTAACCGGGGCGAGCGCAGAAGGATCGTTGAGGTGGTCATTGAGGATGATGGCAAGGACATCGCCGAATCTTTTCTCCAGGCCGACCCTGCAGATCTGAAGAGGGAGCAGATAGTGGAGAACCTGTTGGAAAGTGGTCTTTGGCCAGTGATCCTCCGGCGTCCCTACACGGTGATTGCCAGAACATTCGAGGTACCCAAATCGATCTTTATCTCAGCATTTGATACCTCACCACTGGCTCCCGATCTGGAGTTCCTGCTGAAGGATTCGGAAGAGGATTTCCAGTGGGGTGTCAATGCCCTGAAACAGCTGACCGAAGGCAAGGTGCATCTGAACCTGGATGGCCGTTATCCGTCGGTACGCACCCTGAGCGATATCAAGGGGGTGGAGATCAACCGTTTTAAAGGTCCTCATCCGGCCGGGAATGTGGGCATCCAGATCCACAAACTGGATCCCATCAACAAGGGAGAGGTGGTCTGGGTTGTTCGGCCACAGGATGTGGTGGCCATCGGTCGCCTCTTCAGAACCGGGAAATATGATCCATCGGTGGTGGTGGCCCTTACAGGAGCCAGGGTGGAGAAGCCTCAGTATTACAAGACCATTCGTGGTGCAGCCGTTGCTCCCCTGTTGGAGAATCAGTTAAAGGAGGGCGACAACCGGGTGATTAGCGGTAGTGTACTGAACGGCAAAACGATTGATGCGGAGACCGGGTATGTGGGTTTCCTGGATTCACAGCT
>JAGLTY010000416.1 GCA_023135025.1 Bacteroidales bacterium
TGCCTCTCTTGATCACAATGGCGATCTCTGGCTGGCCGATTATGGTCGGGGAATGATTACCAACCAGGGGGGTGACAGCTGGTCCATAATTCCAAACGGACCCTATTCAACGGCGGTCTTTGATATGGAATCTTCGGGAGGTGTACTACAGGCTGTAGTTGGAGGCATTTCCAGATCCTGGCAAAATTTGTGGAAGAGTGCTACCCTGGAGACCTTTAAAGATGAGGAGTGGAAATCGATACATAGCTGGGATGACAGGGACCTGATTACCCTGGCCATTGACGCAGACGATCCTTTCCATGTATACGCAGGTTCATGGGGATTTGGGTTGTTGGAGTACAAAGGCAAGGAGATTACCCGGTATAATGAAACAAACAGTACCCTTCAAACCATTATACCCGGGCCTTACGTAAGGATAGGGGGAGTGGCACTGGATCCACAGGGGAACCTGTGGATGACCAATTCCACTGTTTCTGAACCCATCTCTGTCCTGAAAACGGATGGAACCTGGAAGAGTTTTCGGGCCGATAATCTTATTCCCGGCTTTAATGCTCTGGGAGATATCCTTGTGAGCAGTTCGGGACATAAATGGGTGATTGTTCCCCGGGGAAATGGGTTGTTTGCCATGGACGATAACATGACCATTGATGACACATCCGACGATACCTACAAGAAGGTGAGTGTGGTCGATAAGTTTGGAAAAGTGATCACCAATGATGTATACTCTTTTGCCGAGGATCATAATGGAAACCTCTGGCTGGGAACCAACCAGGGTGTTCTTGTCATGTATAGTCCCTACAGGTTGTTTGTGGATGGATCCATTTATGCACAGGAGATACTGATTCCCAGAGATGATGGAAGTGGCTATGCTGATCCTCTGCTGGGAACACAGGTGGTGACCGCCATAGAGGTGGATGGAGCCAACCGGAAATGGCTTGGAACATCGGGCGGAGGGGTCTATCTGGTTTCTGAAGACGGCCTGGATGAGATTCATCAATTCAATGCAACCAACAGCCCGTTGCTCTCCAATGCGATCACTGATATTTGCGTGGACGGGGTAACAGGAGAGGTCTTTTTCGGTACGGACAAGGGGATCATCTCTTACAAGGGAGAGGCACTCCAGGGAAGCACACTATTCAACAATGTGGTGGTCTATCCCAACCCGGTCAGGGAGACTTACGACGGACCGGTTGCCATCAAAGGATTGGTGGAAAACAGCACCGTGAAGATTACCGATATGGGGGGCAACCTGGTGTTTGAGACCGAATCGCTGGGCGGGCAGGCTATATGGGATGGAAAAAATTTCAATGGCGAAAGGGTGGCCACCGGGGTCTATATGATCTACCTTTCCAGTGCGGACGGAGCCCTTTCGCACGTTACCAAGGTTCTCTTTATCCATTAGTTCAATGCTTGTCGTGTTATGATCCGAAAGACCAGGGGTATTGTTTTGCACACCACAAGGTACGGCGAATCGAGCCTGGTGGTGCACTGCTACACTGAACTGTCAGGCAGGCAGACTTTTATGGTGAAGGGGGTCCGGAAATCAAGGAAACAGAACCGTTCCAATCTTTTTCAACCCCTGTTTATTCTCGATTTTGAAGTCTACCATAAAGCTAGCAGAGAGATCCAGCTGGTGAAGGAGGTCTCCAGGGCCGTTCCGCTCAATTCTCTCCCTTTCGATATTACCAAAAGTACGCAGGCCATCTTTATAGCGGAGGTACTTTACAGGGTGGTCAGGGAGGAGGAGCCCAATCCCATGCTGGCCATCTTTCTGATCAACACCATTCAGTACCTGGATACCATGGAAGAGGCATCGCCCGATTTTCACATTATCTTTATGTTTCAGTTATCGCGGCACCTCGGCTTTTATCCGCAAAATAATTTTGGGGACGAGCGGATTTTTTTCAACCTGGTCAGTGGCCGGTTCAAAACTCATTTTGGAGATCAGGAGATTCATCTCGACAGGGAGGCCAGTGACCTGTGGAGTCGTTATATGCATTCTGATTTACAGTCGGTTAAAGAGGAGGAGTTTAACGGATCCCAGA
>JAGLTY010000417.1 GCA_023135025.1 Bacteroidales bacterium
CTGGTTAAATGCAGTGGCAGAGCAGTTGCACCATGTGGACTGGAACGGTTTCCGCGCCTGGGACCTGATCTTCCCGCTGTTTATGTTTATTGCCGGTGTAGCCATTCCTTATGCCATTACCTCCAAACGCGAAAAGGGGGTGACAAAGAGTAAATTGGTGAGGAAGGTTTTCCGCAGGATGATCCTGCTGGTGGCTTTCGGGCTGGTGTATAACGGTGTTTTAAAGAATGGATTCCCCGACATGCGTGCGGCAAGTGTGCTGGCCCAGATCGGGATTTCATACTTCTTCGCCTCCCTGATTGTCATTTACACAGATTCGATCACCCCGAGATACTACTGGCTGGCCGGCATCCTGGCTGGAATAGCCATGCTCCAGCTGTTTGTACCAGTCCCCGGTTTCGGTGCCGGTGTGATTACCCCCGAAGGGAGCATTAATGCGTGGATCGACCAGCATTTTCTTCCCGGAAGACTGATTTACGGAACTTACGATCCCGAAGGCATTTTATGCATCATCTCTGCAACATCAGTGACTTTAATGGGAACGTTTGCAGGGAATATTCTTCGCAGGAAAGGGTTCTCTCCTCATAAAAAGGCCCTGATACTGTTGATTTCCGGATTGAGCCTGGTCATCGTGGCTGTCGCTCTATCGCCGGTATATCCGATTATCAAGAAAATATGGACCGTTCCTTTTAACCTGCTGACAGCTGGAATAAGCTTTTTACTTCTGGCCCTTTTCTATTTCATCATTGATGTAAAAGGGTGGAAAAAAGGCACACTCTTTTTCAGGGTGATAGGACTTAATTCAATAACCATTTACCTGGGTGTCAGAATTATCGATTTTTACCACACCTCGGAGTTCCTTCTGGGCTGGCTCTCCAAACCGGCAGGTGATTTTGGTAGTGTGATTATCATTACAGGAGCGATCATTGCGGAATGGCTTTTCCTGTACTATCTCTATAAGAATAAAATCTTCCTAAGAGTCTAATCATGAAAATCAATATCAGTAATTACCTGTTTCTGATTGTACTGCTGTTATGCAACCTCCAGGTCTCGGGCCAGGGAAAGTTACTGCGTGGTGAAAAATGGGAAAAGTTTTCAGATGCGGGAAAAACCGCTGATTTTTATGTGGCACCCGGTGGAAACGACAACTGGTCAGGCACCCTGTCAGAGCCAAATTCGAATAAAACCGATGGGCCGTTTGCAAGCATCAAAAGAGCCCAGAAAGCGGTACGCTCTCTTAAAACAAAAGTATATATTCCAAAAAGTGATCCCGTCGAAACCAGGTGGATTGGTTCACCTCACCCCTTTGGTAAAGGAAGAGATATTCTGGTCTACATCCGTGAAGGTTATTATACCCTTGATGAACCACTTCTCTTCAGCCCGGAGGACGGGGGAGAGCGGATTGAGACCAACCTTCCTTCCGGTGCTTTTGAATATCATAAACTGAAAGATCACTATGTTACCTACGCTGCATATCCCGGGGAAAACCCGGTTATATCAGGAGGTATACTGTTGCATAGTTGGGAAAAAGAGAGAAGCTCCTGGAAGATCAGGAATCTGGATACCAGTGTAGAGATGCTTGTGGTAGATGGCAAAAAACAGACACTGGCCAGAACACCTGATACCGGGTATTTTGTTCCGCCAATGCTTTCAGAAACACCTGACAAACTTTACTTTAACAGAGGTGAGATCAGCCAATGGAAAGAGATGGAAGGCAACCGGGTGTTTATGTTATTGAGATGGCATCATGGGAAAAATTCCATCTCCAGTGTGGACGAAAGAACAGGAACAGCCTGGTTGAACAGGCCGGAAGAGGGTGTAGTGATTGTACCACCCAGGTATTATGTTGAGAATGTAAAATCACTGATGGATGCCCCGGGAGAATGGTTTTATGATCAAAAACGAAAAGAATTGAGTTACATACCGCTTAACGGTCAGGTTAATCTGAATATGATCACGGTATCTGCACCTCAGATCAATGAGTTACTGGTAGTGAGGGGCAAGCCCGGTCAACCGGTCCGGAATCTTCGAATTTACGG
>JAGLTY010000418.1 GCA_023135025.1 Bacteroidales bacterium
CTGTAGCTGCTACCTCATATCTTCGGGGGAGTAATCGCGCATCACCAGCAGATCCTCGGGAAGGTCCAGCTGGATATCCTGCAGGAACTTCACACTGAGGTCAATATCATGATACATCACTTTGTCGTCTTTCACAAAAGAGACCCGTTTTCTATACTCCTCCAGGAACCCCTCCAAAAATGGACTGGTTTGGGCCGGGCGTCTGAACTCCAGGGCCTGGGCCGCATTGTACAGTTCAATGGCCAGGATCCGTTCCAGGTTCAGCATCACCTGGTAAGCCTTGATGGCAGCGTTGGCCCCCATACTCACATGATCCTCCTGTCCCTGTGACGATTCGATGGAATCGACCGACGACGGGGTACAGAGCTGCTTATTATGGCTCACCATGGATGCTGCAGTGTACTGTGGAATCATAAATCCTGAATTGAGTCCGGGATTGGCCACCAGGAAGGGGGGCAAACCGCGAGTACCACTAACCAGCTGATAAGTGCGACGTTCGGAGATATTTCCCATCTCGCTCATGGCTATGGCCAGGTTATCCAGGGCCAGAGCCAGGGGCTGACCATGGAAGTTTCCTGCCGAGATGATCAGATCCTCCTCCGGGAAGATGGTGGGGTTGTCGGTCACTGCATTGATTTCGTTCCGGAACACATAGGCCACGTAATTGATGGAGTCTTTGGAGGCTCCATGAACCTGTGGGATGCATCTGAAGGAGTAGGGATCCTGTATATGAGCCTTGGAGCGGCCTATTAACTCACTTCCCTCAAGCAGCCACCTGATCCTTCGGGCGGTAACCAGCTGTCCCTGGTGGGGCCTGATCTGTTGAATCAACTCATGGAACGGCTCGATCCGTCCATCGAAAGCATCCAGCGACAGCGCTGCGATGATATCGGCCAGCCGGGAGAGTTTGAACACTCTTAAACAGAGGTATACCCCGTAAGCACTCATAAACTGGGTCCCGTTCAGCAGTGCCAGCCCCTCCTTAGATTTCAGTTCAATGGGGTTCCACCCCATCTCTTTCATCACCTCCGATACCTTTTTCCGCATCCCTTTCACATTCACATCACCCATACCCAGCAGCGGCAGGCTCATATGTGCCAGCGGAGCCAGGTCGCCCGAAGCCCCCAACGAACCGTAGGTGTAAACCACCGGTAAAATATCGTTGTTATACAGTTCGGCCAGTCGCTTCACAGTGGCCACCTGGACCCCGGAGTGACCGTATGAGAGCGACTGAATTTTCAGCAGGAGCATCAGCCGGGTAATCTCTTCGGGCACCTCATCCCCAACGCCGCATGCGTGCGACATCACCAGGTTTTTCTGCAGCAATCCCAGGTTCTCATCCGATATCACCGTATCACAGAGGGAACCAAAACCGGTGTTGATCCCGTAGATGATCTCACCCTTTTTTTCCATCCTGTGATCAAGGTAGTCCCTGCAGGCTGCAATTTTTTCAACAACATCGTCCGATAGCACAATCTTCGTTCCGCCCGAGCTGAACTCTTCAAATTTCTTCCACCCGATCTCCTCTGTGGTCACAAGATGTACCCTATCCATATCCATATATTTTGGAATTGAAGTACAGAAAAAAAAATGAGCTGCAGATGGATTATAGAATGTTATTTGGCAGAGGATAATCTTACCACCAGCTCTTCTGGGGTGAGCCGCTCCTGGTTGCCGGTCTCCATCTCCTTCAGGGTAACCACACCATCCTTTATCTCCTGTTCACCAACCAGTGCCACAAAGGGGATCTTCCGGTTGTTGGCATAGTTCATCTGTTTTTTCATCTTCACCTGATCGGGGTAGAGTTCAGAGGCAATACCGCTTGTTCGCAGGCGGCCAAGTATGGGGATAATGTGCTTCACCTCTGCCTCTCCAAAGTTTACAAAGAGCAGCCTGGTATCCAGCGCACTTCTTTCCGGGAAGCGTTCCATCTGAAGCAATACATCGTATATGCGGTCGGCGCCAAATGAAACACCCACTCCCGATACCCCCTCCAATCCGAAAATACCGGTCAGA
>JAGLTY010000419.1 GCA_023135025.1 Bacteroidales bacterium
AAACCACCACCATTGGAAAACTGGCCCACCATTTCAAGAAGGCCGGGAAAAAAGTTGTACTGGGTGCGGCCGATACCTTCAGGGCGGCTGCTGTGGATCAACTATCCATATGGGCCGACAGGGTAGGAGTTGAAATTGTGAAACAGGAGATGGGCTCCGATCCCGCTTCAGTGGCCTATGACACCCTTTCTTCTGCAGTGTCGGGGAGTACCGATGTGGTTATTATTGATACTGCCGGCCGCCTTCATAACAAAGTGAACCTGATGAATGAATTGAGCAAGATCAGGCGTGTGATGCAGAAGGTGATCCCTGAGGCACCCCATGAAATACTGTTGATTCTGGATGGATCGACGGGTCAGAATGCCTTTGAACAGGTGAAGCAGTTTACTATGGCAACAGAGGTAAATGCGCTGGCACTCACCAAGTTGGATGGAACTGCTAAAGGTGGTGTGGTGCTGGGAATTTCTGACCAGTTCCAGATCCCTGTTAAATATATCGGTATTGGTGAAAAACTGGATGACCTTCAGATCTTTGACCGCAATGAGTTTGTGGATAGCCTATTCAGCTAATGACAGTTAATATTCTTACACTGGGTTGTTCCAAGAACCTGGTCGACTCCGAACATCTGCTGGCACAGTTCCGTGTCTCAGGTTACAAGGTGCTTCACAATGCATATGATACTACTGCAGAGATAGTGATTATCAATACCTGTGGATTTATCCTGGATGCAAAGGAGGAGTCGGTTCATACCATACTGTCATATATTGAGGAGAAACAGCGTGGAAATATCCAGAAACTTTTTGTGATGGGATGTTTGTCGGAGCGTTACAGGGAAGAACTTACAGAAGAGATGCCGGAGGTGGATGGATTTTACGGGGTGTGGGAGATGCCCGCTATCCTAGAGGCCATGGGGAGCAGACTGGACCAGCGACTGCTTCATGAACGGGAACTGACCACTCCTTCGCACTATGCCTATCTGAAAATCTCCGAAGGGTGCAACCGCACCTGTGCATTCTGTGCTATTCCGGGAATACGTGGAGCGCAGCGTTCCATCTCCATCAAGGAGCTGTTAAAAGAGAGTAACAGCCTGGTAAGCAAGGGTGTAAAGGAGTTGATCCTGATTGCCCAGGACCTTACCAACTATGGAATTGACCTCTATGGCAACAGGGCACTGCCTGAACTTCTCAAAGAGCTGGTGAAGATTAAGGAGTTGGAGTGGATCCGCCTCCATTATGCTTATCCCACTGGCTTTCCCGAAGAGGTGATTGACTTGATGGCTTCTGAAGAGAAGATATGTAACTACATGGATATTCCCATCCAGCATGTAAACAATGACATTCTTTCAGCCATGGGCAGGGGACACAACAGGGAAAAGATTGAGAGTCTGCTGCAGAAATTCAGGAAACAGATACCCGATGTGGCGCTTCGTACCACTGTGCTCACCGGTTTTCCGGGAGAGACGGAGAAGGCATTTTCTGAACTACTCGATTTTGTCGGGGCGTTCAGATTTGAAAGGCTGGGTGTATTCCCTTACTCCCATGAGGATGATACCCCGGCATTTAAGAATTTTCAGGATATGATCCCGGATCAGCTGAAATCTGAACGTGCCGGTGCCATCATGGAGCTGCAGCAGGAGATCTCCTTAAGGCTCAATGAGGATAAGGTAGGAAAATCATTCAAAGTTCTGATCGACAGGAGGGAAGAGGGGTAATTTGTGGGTCGGACCCAGTACGACTCTCCTGAGGTTGATAATGAAGTACTGGTTGCAGATGACCAGCAACTCTCCATAGGCCATTTTTACCAGGTAAAGATAACCGGTGCCGATGCGTTTGACCTGTACGGAACCCTGGAGTAGGTTTACTCTGGTTTCTCTCCTTTAGGCAGCTCTTTCTTCTCTTTAGATTTAGGCAGCGCCTTCTTCTTCTGGATGGCAACCGTTATCTCCTCATTCTCCTTGTCAAAATCAACCAAAATTGTATCGCCCTCCACCAGGG
>JAGLTY010000042.1 GCA_023135025.1 Bacteroidales bacterium
AGGCGATTCCGGTTAATTTCATAACCAATCCCTGTGGCTTCAATGTGCGCAGCTGAAAGGCTGAAGTTAAATGGGACCGCCTTTCTTCGTTCAGCCAGGGCCTCCAGTAGAATCATGGAATCCTTTCCACCCGAAAGTCCCACAAGCAAATGATCACCTTCGCTGATCAGTGAATGATCCCGCATGGTGGTGCCCATCTTTCGGCAGATCTTCTTGAATAGTTTTTCAGATTGAAGCTGTTCTGCTGATTTTGTCATGCTGAAGCAAACTTACAGAAAAGAGAGCTGTCCAAAATAGCGAGGGGTATGAAAATCAGGTGTGGAACAAAGTACAGGTTTCCAGGAGAGGAAATGTGGCTGCTTCAGTTTGTCGCCGCATTTGTAAAAGTTTGCATGCGCATCCAAGCCCGAAAGGGTATCCAGTGTAGAAAAATGAAAGAACTCCACACAGCTATCTTCCCAAACCGGAGAATTAAACCCGGTATTGACAGCCCGAACCTGTGGCTCCTCCACCTGGTAATAGAGGTAGATGGAGCTTCCGTCATGTTTGATGGAGAAAGCGACATTTACCTGGGGTGCTTCCACCCAGTTCTGGTTTGAAATGGTGTGTTCTGCCTTTACGGGAGCTTTGCTCTGAGCGGGTATTTTCTCAACAATCATTGAAGGATCAGGCCAGATTTTTAATAATCTGTTTTAAGTCGTCCAGTTTTGCTTCTCCATCCTGGGTCAGTTTAAACTGTGCCCTTGCCCTTACCAGGTTGTGCTCTTTATGCAGCGTTTTATAATAAACATCCCCGTCGAGGTAATCGATTAGGAAACGTACGGCTTGCATGTAAGGGAAAAGTAGTGCTGCATAGAGCAGAGCATCCTTTTCGGTATCCGAAAGGATATCCCTGGTAGAGTCCAGGAAACCGGAGGCGAAAGCTTCAAAGAGATCAAGATCCATGCTGACCCTGTCAAGGTTTGCATCATCCTCCTCCCCGGTATTGGTCAGTGTCCGGATACCATCTCCAAAATCGGAGGTAACGTAACCGGGTTGAATGGTATCCAGGTCGATGACGCATAAGCCTTTCTTGTTTTTATCAAACAATATATTGCTGATCTTGGTGTCGTTATGGGTTACCCGAAGTGGAATTGCCCCTTTTTCTCCAAGCTCGTGTATGGTAAGCATCATTTTGGAGCGGGATTCCACATAGTCGATCTCCTTTTTCACCTCTTTCAAGCGACCCGCCGCATCCTTACGAATACTATCCTCCAGCTGTGTAAGCCTCCATTTCATATTATGGAAATCTGGAATAACGGTTCCTACTTCCCCTGCAGGAAGGTCGTTCAGCATCGCAGTAAATGCACCGAATGTCCGGGCTCCTTCATAGGCGATGTCTGTATCAGTGGTGCTGTCGAAAACCAAATGGTCCTCAATAAACCGAAGTACTCTCCAGTAATTGCCTTCCGGGTCCTTGAAATAAGATTTCCCATCTATGGCCGGGATGATCGTCATACAGCGCCTTTCCACCTCTTCGGGGTGGTCCTTTTGGATTTTGGCTCTAACATGATCCGTTACAAGCACCATGTTTCGCATCAGAAGCTCCACATCCTTAAAGACATAATGGTTGACCCTTTGCAAAAGGTAGTCGGGATGGTCCTGTGTACCGTTTAATATGCGATAGCTGTCATTGATATGACCACCTCCATGCGGTTGAACTTTGCCAATCGTACCATCTGTGGCAAATTGGGCAGCAATTTCTTCAACTGTCATTATCCTAGTTCATTTGTGAGATACAGAGTGCAGCTGCCCCATAAAGTCCGGCATTATCCAGCTGGGCAGGAACCAGTTCCACTTTGCTGCTAATCATAGGCACCAGAAATTTGTCCACTTCTTTACGAAGCGGCTTTTCCAGCAGGTCCCAGGAATTAGCCACTGAACCGCCGATAACAAATGCTTCGGGAGCCAGGATATACATCACAATTCTGAGGAGCTCGCCAATGTTACGCGCCAGCTCGTCAAATACGGCCAGGGATTCCTGATCGCCGGCCCTGGCTTTTTTGTACAGTTCAGTACCGGTGGTCTTGTACTTGTTTTTAAAAAGAGCCGCACTACATATATCTTCCACGATGCCTCCATGGAAGGGAACACATCCCAGCTCTCCGGCTCCACCCATCAGTCCGGTATGGATCTTCCGGTTGAGAATGATACCTCCACCCAGTCCGGTTCCCAGAGTGACCCCCACCAGGTTGGTGTACTTCTTCCCGGCGCCGTAATAGGTTTCGCCCAGGGCGAAGCAGTTGGCGTCGTTGTTCTGGAAAGTGGGCAGATTGAATCTCTTCTCCACCCTGGGTTTGATGGCGAATCCGTTAAATGACGGGATATTATTGATCTGTAGGATCTCACCGGTTTCCACATTCATAAACCCCGGCATTCCGATTCCGATTCCAATCACCTCGTCAGTGATAACCTTTTCAATGGCCACAAAAAGGGATTCCATGATTTCCATGGCCGGCCGGTCTGCACCTGTGGGTACCTCCGTTCGTTCAAGCAGCTCACTTTCCGAAAACCTGGCAGCGACAATGGAGGTGCCACCAATATCAATACCTATATATAACTTGCTCATTATTTGGTTCTGATTTTATGTCCTGAAATTGCAAAATAGAGGATAAATATGTAGCATGGTACCATGATCCAATAAGCGGTCTGGTAGTTTGCTACCACTGCCTGTTCAGTGGTTTTAACAGCATCCACAATGGTTCCGAAAATAAGTGGAATAACCGCGCCACCTACAATGGCCATGACCAGTAGGGAAGCTCCTGCTTTGGTAAATTTACCGAGGTCTTTCAGGGCAAGGGGCCATATGGCCGGCCACATCAGTGAGTTTGAAAAACTGATCATCAGCAGGGCATAGAAGGCATATTGGGGCGGGAGATAGATTAGCAGCATAGATGATCCAATCCCCAGTATGGCGAATGAGATCAGCGCTTTCTGTTGAGATATAAACCTGGGGATGGCGATCACACCGAAAATATAACCGGCAACAAGGCCCAGGGTTACAAATTTGGAATAGTTTTCCAGGTTAGGAATATCACCAAAAGTGGCTCGGGCAAAATCGATAATGGAGGCCATGGGAAGGGTCTCGATCCCCACATAGACAAACAGGGCAAATACACCAAGCAGCAGGTGCGGGAACTGCAGAATGCTTGTCTTGCCGGCAGCATAGGATGATTCGGCAGCTTCCTCTTCATCTTCCCCTTCGGCTTTTACTTCGGGCAGGGGGGCAAAGTATACAAAGATGCCCAGGATAATCATGATTCCGGTTACAATATAAAATGGAAGGATGATATCATTCACATCAACTTTGGCAAGGTCGATAAACAAACCAAGGAAGAGTGGTGCCATCCACCAGGCCAGTTTGTTCATGATTCCCATCAGGCTCATGCGAACAGCTGCAGTGTCTTCAGGTCCCAGGATGGTTATATAGGGATTGACAGCACCCTGCAACAGCGTGTTTCCAATACCGCCAACGAAAAGAGCAACAAGGAACAACGGGAAGCTGACCGCTTTGGATGAGGGCACAAAGAGCCACATGCCAAGTGCCATAATAAAGAAGGCGATCATCATGGCTCTTCGGTATCCGATCTTCTTAATCACCCATCCGGTAGGACGGCCGAAAATCAAAAATGCGGAGAAGATGGCAGCTGTGACCAGGTAGGATTGCCCAGTTGTAAGATTGAATGCCGATCGAAGAGCGGGGGTAAGGAACCCACTGATTCCCACACCAAAACCGATCATAAAAAATACGACACCGACAATCATTAATGGAACGACTGGTCCGACCTTGTTGTTGCTAAATTTGCTCATTACAGGATATTTTGAAGTTAAATTAGTTGACAGTGATGGGCATAAAATTAATCTTTTCTTAAATATCTCAAATTATTTATCAGCATATCGACTATTGGAAAGCTAATATTGGATAAGTACATTTACCAATCCTTAAATTCACATTAAATTATTCTATATGCATACGACACTTTTAATTCTGGCAGCTGGTATGGGAAGCCGGTATGGTGGAATGAAACAGGTAGACGCTTTTGGACCATCCGGCGAAACCATTACCGATTACTCCATATTTGATGCGCTTCATGCAGGATTTGAACGGTTCGTTTTTGTGATCTCTCCCAAAATGGAGGAGGATTTCAAAACAAATTACATCAAAAAATTTCCGTCACACCTGAAAGTAGATTATGTGATTCAGTCACTTGATAATCTTCCCCAGGGATTTACTCTGCCTGAAGATCGTTTGAAACCATGGGGTACAGCGCATGCTGTGCTGATGGCAAAAGATGCCATTAATGAGCCTTTTGCTGTAATCAACGCAGATGATTACTACGGCAGGAAGTCTTATAAAATCATGAACCATTTTCTGGCACAAACCTCTGTTGAGGCTCCCGGACACTATTGCATGGTAGGATTTGAGCTTCAGAAAACGGTTTCGGAACATGGCTCTGTGGCGCGGGGGATCTGCCAGGTGAACGACAAGGGATACCTGTCGGGTATGGTGGAACGTACAAAGATCTTTCTGAAGGATGGTGAGATTCTGTTTAAAGAGGAGGATGGATCGGTGCATCCGCTCGACCCCATGGATACAGTTTCCATGAATTTATTTGGATTTACCCCCGATTTCTTCGCCCATATCGAAGAGAATTTCAAGGGATTTCTGGAAAATAACGCAGACAATCCCAAGGCAGAACTCTATATTCCATATGTGGTGAACAACCTGATTGCTGCTGGAAAATCGAAGATGTCGGTGCTGCAAACTCCTGAATCGTGGTTTGGCGTGACCTACCAGGAGGACAAGCCCAAAGTGCTGAAGGCAATACGCGAACTGGTCGATGCCGGAATTTATCCCGAATCCCTCTGGGGATAACCATTAACATTCCTTCTATGCAACGATTATCTTTTGTCCTTTTGTTCGCTCTTATTGCAATAACTACCACTTCTGCACAAAAGCTTCCTGAATGGCAAAATCCAGATGTGGTGGAGGTCAACCGTGAGGATCCCCATGCAACAAGATTTTCCTTTGACTCCTTTCAGCAGGCCATGGAAGGGGAGCGGCATACCTCGGCCAACTATTTGACATTAAATGGCACATGGAGGTTTCGCTGGTCGGACAATCCGGATGCAAGGCCGGTGGACTTTTATAAAACGGCTTTCAACGACTCAGGATGGGACAATATTGAAGTTCCCTCCAACTGGGAGATGAAGGGGTATGGAATTCCCATCTATTCAAATCATCCTTATGAATGGACCTCCAGACCCAATCCGCCGGAGATTCCCACAGATCATAATCCGGTGGGCTCTTACAGGAGAACTTTCAATCTGCCTGCTGAATGGAATGTCAAGCAGGTCTATATCCATTTCGGAGCTGTAAAATCGGCTTTTTACCTCTGGGTGAATGGTGAAAAAGTAGGGTATAGCCAGGGAAGCAAAACTCCAGCCGAATTTAATATCACCTCCTATTTGAGAGAGGGAGAAAACCAGGTGGCAGTAGAGGTATATCGCTGGTCGGACGGCTCCTGGCTGGAGTGCCAGGATTTCTGGCGCATTAGCGGGATTGAACGCGAGGTTTACCTGGAAGCCAGACCTGACATTCATATTCATGATTACTTCTGTAGAGCCGGGCTCACCAACGATTTTCTGACCGGAATATTGGATATCGAAGTGGAGGTACGTGCTGTTGGGGGCAAGATAAAAGGGTCCTATACAATTGATGCCAGCCTTTTGCCTTCTGTTGGAGAGAAGGTTTGGGCCAAAGTGTTGTCTTTGGAGCAGGTGGACAAAGGTGTTTTGAAAGCTGCATTCTCGGATCTGGTCGACGATGTGCAGAAATGGTCGGCAGAAACCCCTGACCTCTATACGCTGGTTCTGGCACTTAAGGATGGTGACGGGAATATCCTGGAACACCTATCCTCAAGAGTGGGTTTTCGTACCTCTGAGATTAAATACGGGAAACTGCTGGTCAATGGAAAAGCGATTACACTGAAAGGAGTTAACCGCCATGAGCATGACGAATTCGAGGGACACGTGGTCAGCGAAGAGATGATGCTGAAGGATATTGAGTTAATGAAACTATATAATGTGAATGCGGTTCGTACATCCCACTACCCCAACGATCCAAGGTGGTACGAGTTGTGCGACCAGTACGGACTCTATGTAGTCGATGAGGCCAATATTGAATCACATGGAATGGGATACAGGCCCGATCGTACCCTGGGGAACAATCCCCTCTTTAAAAAATCGCACCTCGACCGCACCATGCGTATGGTAGAGCGGGACAAGAATCACCCTTCGGTGATTATCTGGTCGCTGGGTAATGAGGCAGGCGACGGTGTCTGTTTCGATGCCACTTACGACTGGATCAAGCAGCGCGACCTGAGCCGGCCGGTACAATATGAAAGGGCCATAAGAGGCCGGAATACCGATATTTTCTGTCCCACGTACATGACCATCAACGATATGGTTAAGTATGTAGAGAGCCATCCAAAAAAACCTCTGATCCAGTGCGAGTATGCACATGCCATGGGGAACAGCAATGGGAACATCATGGATTACTGGGAGGTGATCGATAAATATGAACAGCTCCAGGGAGGATTTATCTGGGACTGGGTGGACCAGGGAATTGCTAAGAAAACCGATGATGGTATAAAGTACTGGGCCTATGGAGGCGATTTCGAGCCCGAAGGTGTGCATCACGATGGCACATTCTGCCTGAACGGACTGGTCTTTCCCGACCGGACCATCCATCCCGGACTGTTAGAGGTGAAGCGGGCCTATCAGAATGTGGACTTCGAAACCGTACCATTCAGCCAGGGAACTATCAAGGTGATCAACAGGCACGATTTTATCTGTTTGGAAGGGTTTGATCTGAAGTGGGAGCTGACAGCAGAGGGTGTGGTTGTAGAATCGGGTGTGGTTGAATCACCTGAAGTGAAACCGGATCGATCCGCTTATATTGACCTGGGATTAACAGGTGGGGTGGAAGATGCCTCGAAAGAGTATTTTCTCAACCTGGCTGTTGTAACCAGGGAGGCTGCTCCTCTGGTGCCGGCCGGACACCAGGTAGCCGGCGGACAGTTCGCTATGAATCCGGGTGCAGCGAAAAGCATCTGTACGGAATCCTTCTCTAAAGAGGGGAGTGGTGAGGTCTCGTTTGTGGAGACCAAAATTGAACTCACTGTCCAGGTTCAAGGGGGAGAGATCCGGTTCGACAGGAACACCGGTTATATGACTGCCTATGTGATGAACGGAAACCAACTGCTTTCAGAAGGACCAATACCCAATTTCTGGAGGGCACCCATCGAAAACGATTTTGGAAACAGAATGAAGCTAAGGTGTGCCATGTGGAAACCTTTTGCAGGTGAGCTGGAGCTACAGACCCTGGTGCCCTTTCAATCGGATAGCATGGTATTGCTGGTGGCCGAATATATCCATCCGGTGAATGGGTCCAACTACAAAGTTGCCTACCAAATCAACGGAAATGGTGAGACCCTGGTTCGTGCAACGTTTACCCCCTCGCAGGACAACTTCCCCGAGATTCCCAGGTTTGGAATGAAGATGGTGATCCCTGAAGGGTACGATCAACTGGAGTACTTTGGCAGGGGCCCCCATGAAAACTATATCGATCGCAACCACTCTTCACATGTTGGGCTTTACGACAGCAGTGTGGATGAGCAGTATGTTCCATATATTTCCAATGGGGAGAATGGCAACAAAACCGATGTGCGCTGGCTTAAACTGACCGATAGTGAGGGGCATGGAATCATGATCAAGGGTTCGCCCACGGTCGATTTTTCGGCACTGCACTATTCGCAGGATCAGTTGGACAGAGAGGTGCGTGATGGTGCCCATACCATCGACCTTGTTAAATCGGAGAAGGTATTTCTGAATGTGGACTGGAAACAGATGGGAGTGGGAGGAGACAACTCCTGGGGTGCACGTACCCATGCCGAATATGTGTTGCGGGCAGCACCCATGGAGTACAGTTATGTGATTTCACCATTGTAAATATAGATACTATGCAACGACGCGATTTTATCAGGACAGGAGCTGTTGTGGGAGCGGCAGCCGCACTACCTTTTCCGGTTTTTGGGACAGCCACCAGCGAGAAGGCCCGAATCGGCTTTATTGGAGTCGGACTGCGTGGGAGGAACCATCTGAATAATTTGTTGATGAGGGATGATGTGATGATCCCTGCCATCTGCGATATCGATCCCGATGCACTTGAAAAAGCTCAAAAGCTGATCGATAAAAAGGGCCATCCAAAAGTGGAAACCTACAGTGGAGATGCTTATGCATACCGTGATATGCTGCAGCGAACCGACATAGATGGTGTCATTATCTCTACACCGTGGCTCTGGCATACCCGTATGTCGGTAGATGCCATGCGTGCCGGTAAGTATGCCGGTGTGGAGGTATCAGCTGCCAATACCCTGGAGGAGTGCTGGGACCTGGTCAACACTTACGAGGAGACCGGAGTACCGTTAATGATCCTGGAAAATGTCTGTTACCGGAGGGATGTGATGGCCGTTATGCAGATGGTCCGGGAAGGGCTGTTTGGAGATCTGCTTCATGCACGTTGTGGATACCAGCATGATCTTCGTGGGGTGAAGTTCAATGATGGAAAAACTGCATATGGAGAAGGAGTGGAGTTCGGTGAGAAGGGGATTTCTGAATCTGCCTGGCGCACCGAACACTCGCTATACAGAAACGGTGATGTCTATCCCACCCACGGGATAGGGCCCATTGCCAATATGTTTAATATCAACCGTGGGAACAGGTTCTCCACATTGACCTCCAGTGCCACCAAAGCGGTGGGACTGAACCGGTATATCGTGAATCATCCCAAAGGCGGTCCGCACCATCCCAATGCCTCCCTGAAGTGGAAGCAGGGCGATGTGATTACATCCACCATCGAGACCACCAATGGTGAGACGATTATCGTAACACATGATTGCAATTCGCCCCGTCCCTATTCGCTTGGTTTCAGGGTTCAGGGATCGGCTGGTCTAACCGAATTTGATTACTATACCAAACGGATATATGTGGAAGATGTGAGCCCGGCTCACAACTGGGAGGAGATGGATGCTTACCTGGAGAAATACGACCATCCCCTCTGGAAAAAGCATGGAGCATATGCCGAAGGAAGCGGGCATGGCGGTATGGATTTCTTTGTTGATAATGCTTTTGTGGAAATTGTTAAAAGGAAACTGGAGTCGCCAATGGATGCATATGACGCAGCCGCATGGAGTGCCATTACACCATTGTCGGAACTCTCCATAGAGAACAACGGGGATGCGCAGGATTTCCCCGACTTCACACGCGGTCGATGGATGAAGAGAAAGCCCCTGTTTGCAATGGGGGACGATTTCTAGACTTCTTTAATGAGGCATTCCAGGCTAAATACCGCACTGCTGGCGATCATCTCATGTTTGCTCTGGTCAACTGCTTTTGCGGGAGTGAAGATCGGTCTTGAGTATGCCTCACCACTGCAATTTGCAGGTACCCGGTTTTTTATTGCGGGAGTGCTTGTATTTCCGCTGGCCTATAAGGTCAACCCCCGTTACTTCAGGATTGTCCGTGATAACCTGAAGCTGATCCTGCTGTTTGCTTTCCTGCAGACATTCCTTCAGTACACCATGTTCTATACGGGTATAAATATGATTCCTGCTGCTGTAGCCGCTATCGTGATCGGTTCGCAGCCACTTTTTATTGCCATGGTGGCCAATTTCTTTATGCCTGGCGACCGGATGACCCTTTCCAAAACGCTGGTGATCCTGCTGGGAATCGCGGGAGTGGCACTGGTAAGTTTTGGGAAGGATCCACAATCGGCAACAGGCCATATCGCTGTAGCCGGGATCCTTTTGATGCTTGGAATTAATGTGCTCTCAGGTTTTTCAAATGTTCTGGTAGCAAGAGAAAAGGGTATGATCCCGCCACTGGTAATCAGTTCATCATCCATGATGCTTGGCGGGGCAGCCCTCTTTATCTTCTCCATTCCATTTGAGGGCATTCATTTTGAATCCAAACCGCCGGTCTATTTTATTTCACTGATCTGGTTAAGTCTGCTTTCGGCCATAGCCATATCCATCTGGATTACCCTGTTAAAAAGGCCCGGTATCAAAGTTTCTGATCTGAACCTGTGGAAATTTTTGATCCCCCTGTTTGGTGCACTCTTCAGCTGGACAATGTTACCTGCTGAGCAGCCACAACCGCTCACAACCGCGGGGATGTTTATTATTACCATGGCTCTTGTAATTTCGGGTCTGCTTAAGCGGAAAAAGCATAACTTTATCAGATCATTATTACCATGAGGATCCAGACCGTAACATATCTGTTTGTTTTAGCTATATGTACGCTATCGACTCTCCATGCGCAGCAAGAACCACGGGTAGAAAAGGGAATCCTGGATCTGCGGGAGTATGACTTTAACGCCAACAGGCCCCTGGAGGTGAGGGGCGAATATGAGTTTTACTGT
>JAGLTY010000420.1 GCA_023135025.1 Bacteroidales bacterium
CGGGTTCAATGCTCTCCAGCACCCTCAAAAAAGCTGAATGGGTGATAGAGACAGCCCTGCTTATCTCTTCAATCTCCTCCGGCTGTTTGATCATCCTGAGGTGCTGCAACAAAGGAGCCAGGGGTATTTTACGGGGATTTTGGTTGGCCCCGGTTTCTTGATCGGCATAGACCAATGTTTCATCGCCGATCAATAGCTGAAGGTATGCATCCTGCTCATCCAGCCATCTGACCTGGCCGATCCCGGAAAATGCCTGAACCTGTTCGGGCCCGGGTGTGTGTCCTGTCCACAACTCAGATTTAAGAGTGGGCCTTTTGATAAACAGGATCTCCCTGAGATCGGGGTCGGGATGGTCGGGAGAGAAGGCAAAAAAGCTCTCCTCCTGGTTGATCCCGGTAAGGTAGAAAAAGTCTGAACGCTGCCTGAATGGGTAGGTTTGATCGCCATTTCTCAACTGTCGTTCTCCCGCTCTGATCAGTGCCACAGCGCCCGGCGACATCAATTGGGCCAGTCTTGACCTGTTACGTATAAAGAGAGCAGCCGGAACGGGTTGTGATTTCATATGAGCACCTGGGCTTTACTTTAGGCGGTGTGTATACCTGTTGTAGGAAATATTTTACACCCTTTTGGGAGAATCAGAAAATCTTATATTTGTTACCTGTCCTTTGCAATTTAAGTAACTTATTTTAATTGTAATCATATGTCCGGAATATTAACCTCTTCCATTGGAAAGAAACTTTTGATGTCACTGGCCGGAATTTTCCTGATCACATTCCTGCTGGTTCATATGGGAATCAACCTCCTGGTCATCATCTTCGAGGACCCCATGGTCTACAACAAGGCAGCCCACTTTATGAGTTCAAACATCCTGATTAAGATCTTCGAGATTGTTTTGTTTGGAGGGCTTCTGCTGCACGTGATCTATGCCCTGATTCTCCAGATTCAGAACTGGATTGCAAGGCCCAGACGTTACAACAAGGCCAACTACGCCAATACCTCGTTCTTTTCGAAATTCATGATTCACACGGCCGTGATCACCCTGATCTTCCTGGTGATCCATTTTCTGGATTTCTATATTAAAGCCAAATTTGGTCATGCAGCTGAGATCATTGTCGATGGTGTTGTCTACCACGATTTAGCCTCGGAGATTTTAGATAAATTTAAAATGCTGCCCTTTGTGATCTTCTATATAGCCGCTTTTATTTTCCTGGGGTTCCACCTGACTCACGGATTCCAGTCGGCCTTTAAAACACTGGGGTTGGACAACAAAAAATATACACCTGTGATCCAGGTACTGGCCATTATTTACTCCACAGTTGTTGTGGCCGGTTATTCGATCATTCCAGTGATCATCTACTTCTTATAACAATAACAGATACCCAATATGGTTAAGCTACAATCCAGGATACCCGAAGGACCCCTGGCTGAAAAATGGTCAAACTACAAATCCAACCAGAACCTGGTCAACCCGGCCAACAAAAGAAAACTGGATGTGATTGTGATCGGGACAGGCCTGGCCGGTGCTGCAGCAGCAGCCTCAATGGCCGAAATGGGATTTAAAGTAAAATCCTTCTGCTATCAGGACAGCTCCAGGCGGGCTCACAGCATATCGGCTCAGGGCGGCATCAATGCCGCAAAGAATTATCAGAATGATGGCGACAGCATCTACCGCCTCTTTTTTGACACCGTCAAAGGGGGAGACTACCGTTCAAGGGAGGCCAATGTATACAGGCTTGCAGAGGTGAGCAACGAGATTATCGACCAGTGCGTTGCCCAGGGAGTTCCCTTTGCCCGTGAGTATGGTGGAACACTCGATAACCGCTCTTTTGGCGGGGCACTGGTCTCCAGGACCTTTTATGCACGTGGCCAGACAGGGCAACAGCTTCTCCTGGGTGCCTACCAGGCCCTGAGCAGACAGGTTAAAAAGGGAAATGTGGAGATGTATCCCAGGATGGAGATGTATAACCTTGTGATGG
>JAGLTY010000421.1 GCA_023135025.1 Bacteroidales bacterium
GGGGGCACTTTTTCCTTGATTACCTGAAGGTTCTCAGCAATTCCCATACCCGAAGATACAAATTAATCCAGGGAATGAATCACCAGGCCGCTACGCAGCTTTGGTTCAAACCAGGTGGTCTTGGGTGGCATAATCATCCCATTGTCTGCGATATCCATCAGCTGCTTCATGGTCACCGGATAGAGAGCAAATGCTGCTGCCATCTCTCCACTATCGACCCTCCGGCTCAACTCTTCCAGTCCACGGATCCCGCCCACAAAATCGATACGCTTTGATTTCCTCAGGTCGGTAATATTCAACAACGGTCCCAGAACCTGTTCTGAAAGCACTGTTACATCGAGGCAGCCTATGGGATCCTCGTCATTGTACGTATCCGGTCTGGCTGTAAGCGCATACCATTTTCCTTCCAGGTACATGCTGAAGGTGTGCAGCTTTTCAGGTTTGTAGATCTCTGAACCCTTCTCTTCCACAACAAATCCCTCCTGCAGCTCTTCAAGGAATTCAGTGGCAGTCAAGCCGTTAAGATCCTTTACCACCCTGTTGTAATCGATGATTGTCAGCTGGGAGGCCGGAAAATGAACAGCCAGAAAATAGTTGTACTCCTCATCGCCCCGATGGTCCGGGTTGTTCTTCCGCCGCTCCTGCCCTACCAGGGCAGCAGCTGCTGTCCGGTGATGTCCGTCTGCCACATAGGTAAACTGAATATCGTGGTCAAACAGCTCTTCGATACGACGGATCACAGCCTGGTCTGATACAATCCAGAAATGGTGTCCCACCCCGTCCTCTGTGGTGAAATCGTACGCTGCCTCACCGGCAACAACTCTCTCCACAATGGCATCCAGTTCGGTGTGATCGGGATAGGCAAAAAAGACAGGCTCGGCGTTGAAGTTGGTTACCCGAATATGGTTCATCCTGTCCTCCTCCTTATCGGGCCTGGTCAATTCATGCTTTTTGATAATATCATCCAGGTAGTCATCCACCGCCGCACAACCCACAATCCCGTACTGGGTCTTTCCGAACATGGTTTGTCCATAAACATAGAATCGGTCCGATTCGTCCTGAACGAAATAACCTTTAGCAATAAGCTTCTGAAGGTTATCTTTTCCCTTGTTGTAAACAACCTCTGAATGGAGGTCGGTACCTTCAGGCAGATCCACTTCAGGCTTTACCACGTGAAGAAAGGACCAGGGGTTGCCCTTTACCTCTTCACGCGCCTCGCTTGAACTCAATACATCATACGGCCTGGAGGCCACTTCATTCACATACTCTTTTTCGGGCCGGAAACCTCTGAACGCATGTAACTTTGCCATACTCTAATTTACTTTAAAGGTGGTCTCTCCCTTATCAATGAAATTCACGATCTGTCTTGCTGCTGCAACACCGGCATTCAGATTGGCCTCGGCAGTCTGGGCTCCCATCTTCTTGGGTGTAAAGAATACCCGTCCCTTAAACTGCTCTTCCAGCTCTTCCCTGCATTCGGGTGCAATATCGGAGAGGTACCTGAAATCAGCTCTCTCAACAAACACTCTCTTCAACCCCTCCTCATCAATCACCTCCTTGCGGGCGGTATTGACCAGGGTGGCTCCTTCCGGCATACTGGTCAGAAGATCATAACCGATGGATCCACGGGTTTCAGCGTTGGCTGGAATATGCAGTGAAATATACTGGCACTTGCTGTAAAGGCTCGCCACTGTCTCCTCACATACCACGCCATCATTTTTAATAACTACCGGGTCCACAAAGGGATCATAAGCATACACCTTCATCCCAAATCCTTTGGCAATCATTCCCACAATTCTTCCAACGGCACCATAGGCATGGATCCCCAGCTTCTTTCCCCTTAACTCGGTTCCTGCAGCGGGAGTAAACCCTGTACGGTTCATAAAGACCATCATCCCAAGCGCCAGTTCGGCCACTGCATTGGAGTTCTGACCTGGAGTATTCATTACCACCACACCCTTTTCGGTGGCGGC
>JAGLTY010000422.1 GCA_023135025.1 Bacteroidales bacterium
AGACGCTCTTATCGACACCTATGATGGCAACCGGATCCCATTAAGTTATGTGGCCGACGTGGTATCTGCCAGTGGTCCCAATACCATCAACCGGGAAAATGTGCAGCGAAAACTGGTCATCTCGGCCAATACCGCCGGACGCGACCTGGGTAGTGTGGTCTCTGAAATCCAATCAACTGTAGAGAGCCAGATCGAGCTGCCGGAAGGATACAGGGTTCAGTATGGGGGACAATTCAAGAGTGCACAGAGTGCATCGGTTACCCTGCTGATCACCTCCCTGCTGGCCATCCTGGTCATCTTTATGATCCTGTTCCAGGAGTTCAAGAGTGGGAAGCTGGCAGGTGTGATACTGTTAAACCTTCCCCTGGCACTTATCGGGGGAGTAGTGGCCATCGGGATCACCACCAGGGAGATAAGCATCCCCTCCATCATCGGGTTTATTACCCTGTTCGGAATCGCCACACGAAACGGGATCCTGCTGGTGTCGCGGTACATTCAGCTTCGTAAAGAGGGACACGGACTGGAAGAGACCATTATTCATGGATCGGCCGACAGGCTCAATCCCATCCTGATGACCGCACTGGCCTCAGCCCTGGCCCTGATCCCCCTGGCCCTGGGTGGAGACAAGCCGGGGAATGAGATTCAGAGTCCCATGGCCATTGTAATTCTGGGGGGACTGGTCACTTCCACTCTGCTGAATTTAATAGTGATCCCGGCTGTTTACTATATGATTGAAAAAAGAAAACCATGAAAACACGACTGATAATCGTCCTGTGTTTCGCTTTTGGCGTAATCGCCAGCGTTGAGGCACAGGAACCAGATACCCTGATGAAACTGGTCCTTGAACAAAACAGGGAGCTAAAGGTTGCCAGGGAAGCATACCAGGTGGCCATCCTCGAAGCAGGTACCGGAAACACCCCTCCCGACCCTGCGGTGGAGTTTGCTTACCTGTTTGGAAAGCCTTCTGAAATTGGTCACCGGATCGATTTCGGGATCACGCAACAGCTCGATTTTCCCACTACATATATACACCGATCTAAGCTGAAAAAGATCAGAAATTCCCGGGCCGAGCTGGAATATCTCCTTACCCGCCAGGAGGTGTTGCTCGAAGCCAGGCAGCTCTGGATCGAACAGATCCATCTGAACCAGCTACAGAATCTGCTATCGGAAAGAGTGAGCCGGGCCAGAACCATCCGGGCACATGTGAAACATATGCTGGAAGCGGGCGAGGTAGGACTCCTGGAATTCAATCAGGCCCACCTCCTGGTGGCCTCTCTGGAAGGTGAGTTTGAAGAGGTGGTCTCTCACCTGGAGAATAACCGGATGGCCATGCTGGAAATAACAGGGGGATCCAATATTGAGATTCATGATACCCTTCTTCCTCTGCCCGTAGAGATCATCCCCGATTCGGTGGTTGAAGCCTACCGGTTGGGGCCCTATGCCCAGCTCCACCACCAGAGTCTTCAGCTGAAAGAGGAAGAAAAAAACCTGGCAGTGAGTAACCACCTGCCCAAACTCTCTGCAGGATATTTCTCTGAAACAGTTACCAACGTGGCCTTCAGGGGATTTCGCCTGGGGGTTACTGTCCCTTTGTGGGAAAATGCCAACACGGTCAACAAAGCCAAATCGGAGGTGGCCCATGCCGAAGCAGAAGTGGACCGGTATACCTACCAGCAGGAGAAAGAGATCCGGCAACAGCTGAACAAGCTGGAAACCCTCCAGCTTCGGGTCCATAAGCTGGAGGAGGCCCTGGGATCGGCCAACAGCATGGCCCTGCTGGCCTCTGCCATGGAAAATGGCGAGATCTCTCTCTCGGAATATTTTTACACCTCCGATTTCTACTTCCGCAACCAGCAGCAGCTTCTTCGCTATAAGAAGGAGCTGCTGATCCAGGAAGCAGAGTTATTAAAGGTGTACCTGTAGAGATTGAAGCTCCTCGCGGCTTGCCGCGAGGAACCTTTAGCTCGGAA
>JAGLTY010000423.1 GCA_023135025.1 Bacteroidales bacterium
TGAAACCGGTTCACTTTCGCCAGTATTTATAAAGGTGGAGTAAACCGTGGAGAGATGTTTAACCGATTCAATGATAAAGGCTCTTCCTTCGGTACCATTCAGCTGCTCCAGGAATGTGCAGCAACCATTGGCTGCTTTAACAAATTCCACCATTTCGCTGGAATAGACATAATTATGAACCGGAGTGCCCTCTTCTTGCATGGGGCAAAGATAGTTAAAAGAGTGCAAACAGAGCAGGCTATCCCTTCCACCTGAGTGTCAGGTCCTTCTTCCTGGAGACCCTGCCCTGGTCCACCAGCCACTCTGCCACCCTGACCACTTTCAGTGAGTCCAGACCGGTACGTTTCACCAGCTCCTCCAGAACAAGGGGATGCTCCGAAAGTTGCAAAGCGATGGCTTCAACAATGGCATTAAACGCAGCACTGCCGGGTTGGAGATGCTCCACTCCCCGGCACACATCGCAGCGACCACAACGCGGGGAGTCGAGTTGACCAAAGTAGCTCAGTAAAAACTGATTCCTGCAGATGGTTTCAGAGGAGGCATAACGAAGCATCTCCCTGATGCGTTTCTCGTAACGCTCTCTCCTGAAATTATAACGGTCCTGAGGGATCAACAGGTTCTTATCATCCAGTCGCTCCTCAAGAAAGGTAACAACAGGGAGCTCTTTGCGTGGAATGTAATGAATGATCTGGCGCTTGGAGAGTGTTTTCAGGTAGCTATAGACCTTCTCAGAAGGAAGACCGGATCGTCTTGCCAGAACTGATTCATCGATCTTAACAAACTGGGAGAAGAGACCGCTGTATGACCTGAGCAATAGCTTGATAAAACCATCAAAACCTACATTCTTCACCTGGAAGGTATAGAGACCGTCCCGTTCCACCCGAAACTTGATCCGGGAGGGATTATAAAAAGCCTCGGTGAGCACAATATAGCCCTCCCTTGCAAGTATCTGCAGAGAGCTGTGTGCCACCATGGCACTGAACCTGTAGCGGTGCAGAAATTCACCAAACTCAAAATCGTACTGCTGTCCCCTGCCACTGCCCAGAGGGATCTGCAGGTAATTGCACAATGCCCTGTACACTTCACGAATCTTTGGGATACCCGGGAAATTAACGGCAATGCGCTGCTCAACCACTCTTTTATCGGCCGGACTGTACAGAAGGATGGCACGGGAATGTTCCCCATCACGGCCTACCCGGCCCGCCTCCTGAAAATAGGCCTCCGGTCCATCGGGCAGATCCATATGAATTACAAACCGGACATCGGGTTTATCGATTCCCATTCCAAAAGCATTGGTGGCCACCATCACCCTGAACTGGTTCTTCATCCACTGTTGCTGCCTCTCATCTCTCATGGCCTGTTTCAGACCTGCATGGTAGTAGCTGGCAGTTATCTCATGTTCAGAAAACAGCTGGGAGAGCTCCCTGCACTTTTTCCGGTTCCTTGTATATACGATTCCGCACCCCTCCATCTGACCCACAAGTTTCACCAGCTCCCTGGCCTTATCCTCGGTGGTAACCACCAGGTAGTCCAGGTTTTCCCTGTTAAAACTCTTCTGCAAAAGGTTCTTCTGTAAGAAACCCAGACGCTCCTGGATATCTTCACACACTTCCGGAGTGGCCGTGGCTGTAAGCGCCAGAACAGGCACCTCCTCCAGCACCTCCCTGAGTGTGCTGATCTCCAGGTAGGAGGGTCTGAAATCATACCCCCACTGGGAGATACAATGGGCCTCATCCACCGCAATCAGGTTCACATTCATATCCCTTACCCTGGTACGAAACAACTGGGTGGCCAGTCGCTCAGGCGAAACATAGAGGAATTTAAACCCGCCATAAACACAGTTGTTCAGGGCAATATCAATTTCGTAACCGGTCATTCCTGAATGAATGGCAATAGCCTTAATTTTCCGGCGGTGCAGCTGATCCACCTGGTCCTTCATCAAGGCAAT
>JAGLTY010000424.1 GCA_023135025.1 Bacteroidales bacterium
CTAACCAGCTGAGCTATGGGCCCTGAAAATATTCAACTGGTATTTTCCCCGATTTGGGGATGCAATATTACACAATTTACAAATATCTGGCAACAGTTTATCGGATCTTCAAAGAATAGGCACAGCCCCATTCGATCCAGTCGGCCCGTATCCCGTTCTTGCTTTTGATGCAGAGGTGGCCATAGAGGTGGTCTGTAAACTGCCATCTGCCTCCTGCCCGGGTAAAGTAGTACCCCCGGTCGTAGGAGTGCTGCCTGAAATAGGTGCCCAGGTTAAACAGGATGGTAAACCGGTTGATGATAAAGTGATATCCCAGATGAGAGGCAAGATACATCTGCTGCCAGGTCGTTACATCTTCGGGCGGAATCCCCTTAATGGCTCTTTCCAGCGAGCCGTCATAGAAAACATCCATCCCGAAAGTTACCGCCATTCTTGGATTCAAGGTACATACATAGTCGGCTGAAAAAGAGGAGGTGAAAAACTGAAGCTCTGTGGTGGTGCCAGTTATGATGCCCTCAACAATACCCACAGCGTACATCAGTTGAATAGACTCGGTTGACTTGAATTCGGGTGGCTCCCTGTAGATAAATTCCGCTACCGGCGCTGTCAGCTTATAATCCATTCCAAAGGTCCACCCCCAGTTGTTGACCCCTTTCTGCGGCATTTGGATCCTCCCGTTGGAATAGTGTGTAATGCCATATCCCACATTGAGTCCCATCCGTGGGGTCAATCTCACATTCAGGTTCAGATTAAAATCAAAATAGAGATTGATGTGGGAGGCGATCACATCATTATAGGGGTTGGTAACCGGGTCATAAATCAAACCCGTGTAGCTCAGTCCCCCCGATATATCGGTGGCCAGGCTGAAACGTCCAAACCTCGCCCAGGGGGCGCTATAAAAGGCAAAGAGGCTGAATGGGTTTCCCACCACGGTATCCGATCTATCCTTCACCAGGTCGGAATAGTGCATCCCCAAACCAACTTTGGGATAGTGATGGTACTGCTGCCAAATTTCGGTACCGGTCAGCTGGTACCCAAAACGTGCCTCAATGGCTTTATAAGGATCTTCAAATTGTTCTTCCAGGTACTCCGAACGGGTCCAGAAGGAGCCTGTATGGAAATTCAGCTGTAGATAAGGCTGCCGCCTGGCATCAACCGTAGACGGTTCCTGGGTAAACCCGGGAAGACTGAAGCAGATAAGGATCAGGATATGGGCAGCCTTTCGCATGGGCGGGTTACTTTTCAAACAGCGATTTGATTCCCTCTTCCGATGCATCACAGATTCCCCTTTCGGTGATCAGTCCGGTCACCAGCCTGGCGGGTGTTACATCAAAGGCGGGATTGGCTGCCGCCGATCCTTCGGGAAGGATCCTTATGTTATCTATATGGGTTACCTCCTTCGGATCCCTGTTTTCAATCTTGATCTGTGAGCCATCGGCCAGGTTAAAATCGATGGATGAGGAGGGCAGTGCCACATAAAAGGGGATCCCGTTATCTTTTGCAGCCAGAGCCTTCAGGTAGGTGCCTATCTTATTGGCCACATCGCCTCTCCGGGTGGTCCGGTCGCTTCCCACAATCACCAGATCCACCTCTCCCTGTTGCATCAGGTGCCCCCCCGCATTGTCCACAATCACCGTATGGGGAACGCCGTGCTCACCCAACTCATAGGCAGTCAGCCTGGCACCCTGGTTCCTTGGGCGGGTCTCATCCACCCATACATGTACCGGGATTCCCTGGTCGTGGGCCAGGTAGATGGGTGCCGTGGCGGTACCATAATCGACACAGGCCAACCAACCGGCATTACAGTGGGTTAAAACATTGACTGGCCGGGAGGTTTTTTCGTAGATCTCCCTGATCAGTGATAGGCCATGTTCCCCGATTTTTTTACTACGGATCACCTCATCTTCGGCAAAGCGAATGGAGAGGTGGAAAAGCTCTTTGATCA
>JAGLTY010000425.1 GCA_023135025.1 Bacteroidales bacterium
TTCCCCCGGGAGCTAAAGGTTATGTGGCTGCAACTTACAATCCGGCTGGGAGACCCGGTTCTTTCAGGAAGTATGTGACTGTAATTTCAAATTCCAATCCCGGAAGTGTGAGGCTTACCATTGCGGGAGAGGTGGAGCCCAAGCCCAGAACCATTGAGGATGACTACCGGTATGCCATGGGCCCCATGCGACTGAAGTCAAACCACCTGGCTTTTGGTAACCTGAAAAATACGGCAACTACAGAGAAGCAGCTTGAAGTTATTAACAACTCGGAAGAGGATGTTAAGGTGGCTTTTCAAAGAGTTCCCAAACATATTACAATTAAAATGGAACCGGCTCTTTTGAAACCGAAACAAAAGGGTGTGATCGTTGCCACATACAGTGCTCCATTGAGAAATGACTGGGGATTTGTGATCGACCGGATGTCGCTTGACATTAACGGGAAAACGGAGAGGAATTATAGCCTGGTGGTCAGTGCCAATATTGAGGAGGACTTTTCTGCCCTCTCCGAAGCAGAACTTGCCAATGCTCCTGTGCTCAGTGTGGATGATGCGGAGTTCAAATTTGGAAAGATCAACCAGGGCGAGAAGGTGGAGCATACATATGTGCTGACCAATTCGGGCAAATCGGATCTCCATATCAGAAAGGTTAAGGCATCCTGTGGTTGTACCGCGGTTCAACCCGAGAAGAGGGTGATCGCTCCCGGTGAATCGGTCAATATCAAAACTGTTTTCAACTCTGCCGGAAAGGTTGGAAACCAGAACAAAACGGTAACCATTATTACCAACGATCCCAAGAAGAGCAAGATGATCCTCTGGGTGAAAGGGGAAGTAGTAAAAAGTTAAATAGTGCATGGGCACCAGGCACTATCTTCCCCAGGCACTACAGAAGGGATTTTATCGCTTCGCGAAGTTCATCACCATGCATGTTCTTGGCAATGATAATCCCATTTCTGTCGATTAGTATGGTATGGGGGATGGACGGCACACCATAGAGTTCTGCACCCACTGAATTCCAGTACTTCAGATCGGAAATATGGTTCCAGGTGAGATTATCATCGGCAATGGCCTTTACCCAGTTTGCAGAATCACGATCAAGAGATACGCCCAGGATATCGAAGCCCTTTTCGTGGTACTCGTTGAAAATTTCCACCACTTCGGGATTGGCCCTGCGGCATGGTCCGCACCAGCTGGCCCAGAAGTCGATCAACAGCACACCTCCGTTGTGTACATCAGAAACTTTCAGGATCTCACCCTCCGGGGTTCCCAGTCCAAAATCGGTATAGTTCATTCCTATGGCGACAGCTTTCATTCTTTCCAGTTTACCGTACATGTACCTGTACTCTTCCATTTGCTGCAGAGGTGTGTCCAGGCTGGTAAGTGCAGCTTCAAGCTGTTCGGTATCCAGCGTGTAGAATGTACCCCTTAATGCAAGTACTGTTGCAAAGGAAGTGGGATTCTCTGCGATATAGAGAGAGTCAACGGCACCCTGTTTTTCATATAGCTCATAGTAAGCCTCACGCAGGCTGTCACTCTTCAGAGGATTTTCAGGATCGGGACCCTTTCTGAGCTCAGTAATCATTTCATTCATTTTTTCTGTAATGGGCCTGAGTTTCTTATTGTATGCATTCAGGTCATTCTGGGCTTTACTCTCCGTCGTGATCTGATGATCATCCATGGTTCCGGTAATCGTGTAGTTGCTGTTTTCAACCAGCAGCCGGATGGAACCCTCTGTATCTTCCACTGACAGGTACATGGTAGTTACTCCCTCCGCACACTTGGAAAGAATAGCCGGAGCCCCTGATTCTGCAAAGGCAGAATCATAGGTCACATAATTTCTCTCTTCCCGGGCCATTAGCTTGACCCATTTACCCTCGGCACCCTCCAGGTTCACTTCGATGGTATAGACTTCTGTGTTTTGATCACAGGCCTGC
>JAGLTY010000426.1 GCA_023135025.1 Bacteroidales bacterium
TTCCCGGCAATCTTTAAAGCTTCCGCTTCATCCAGGTAGGGATTATCAAAGAGGCCCAGTGTAAATTTATCCCGAAGAATCCTGCGGACCGATTCATCGATACGTGCCTCGGAAAGTGCTCCGGATTTTACGTTCTCCACAATGAGTTCAGGTGCAAATTCACCTCCAAACTGATCACAACCAGCATCAATGGCCTTTTTGATACGTTCTGAAGACGTCAGATCCTCCACACCCCAGGCACGGGCTTCGAGCATTTTATCGTCGGTAATAATACCCCAATCGGTGCAAACAATGCCATCAAAGCCAAGTGAGTCACGCAACAGATCGGTGATAATCTCCTTGTTAAAGGCAAAAGCGACCTCTTCACTGGTCTGCCCGACCGGAACGCCGTAATAAGGCATAATCTGTGCAGTATTTGCTACAAAAGCACCTTCGGTAAAAGGAATCACATGATAATCAAAGTTATCTCCTGGATAGGCCTGATCCTTGCCATAGGCAAAGTGGGGATCATCTCCGTTTAGCTGTGGACCTCCGCCCGAGAAGTGTTTGGTCATGCAGGCTACACTCTGGCTTCCCAGCTCATCGCCCTGAAAACCTAAAACATAGGCCTTGGTCATGGCAGCTGATAGGGCGGCATCTTCACCAAAGGTGCCGTTTATACGGGCCCAGCGGGGCTCTGTGGCCAGGTCGGCCATTGGGTGCAGGGCCACGGTTATTCCTACGGAACGGTACTCTTGTCTTGCGATATCACCAAATTCTCGTACCAGAAGGGTATCTCTTGTGGCGGCCAGTCCCAGCTGGTTTGGCCACTGGGAGAACGTGGGAGTAAAAATCGCTGCACCCGGATTGTTCTCAGCACCATGCCGGGGATCGGTAGCTATGGTTATGGGAATCCCCAGTCGCATTCGTTCTGCAATTTTCTGAATATTATTATTATACCTGGCCAGAATATCCGGGTTGTATGAATTGATGATATTGAAGCAGTTCATTTTTTTCTCCACAAGCATTTCAGAAGCAGGTGGCAGCATAGTGGCCAGAATTATATCGAAAGGGTCCTTAGAAATTTTAGGTTTGTCGTAAGGTTCACCCTCGGAGGTCATCCCAATCATGGAGACAAACATGGTCCCTGCTTTTTCTTCCAACGTCATTTGTCCCAGCAGGTCCTCCACACGAGCTTCCAGCTCAGCCCTGCTATCTTCGTAAACATCCAGGCTTCCGTTCTTGTTGAGATCCCGGAAGCTATGTCCATCCTCAGAAAGTTGGGGTGCTTCCTCTCCCAACTGGGCATAAAGCTCTTTAGCAGCCTTACCTTTTCCTGCAGTAAAGACAAGAAAAATGATAATGATAATTCCGACCAGGGATCCCAGAATAATCCCGATAATTTTAAGTGCTTTTTTCATAGTCTATTGATCAATATATTTTACACAATATTACAACTATTAAATAATGTGTGCAAATTACACATTAATTTGTATCTTTATATTATGAATGATCAAAACCGTCATAGTGACCTATTAAGCGATCCTTCCTCCTTTTTACCAGGTGTCTCTATTGATTGTGTGGTGGTAGGGTTTGATCTGAAGGAACTTCATATACTGTTACTCAAGTGGAAAGAGCATGATATATGGATGCTTCCCGGAGGATTTATTAACCTTAATGAAGATATGGACCAGGCGGCCACCAGGATCCTGGAAGATCGCACAGGTATAAAACTCCCCTACCTGAAACAGTTCCACACCTTTGGCGATGTTAACAGAAGGGCTAAAACAAAGTTACCAGAAGTCAGCCAGGTGCAGGGAGAACCTTTTAAAAAGATGATCGCCTTCATTGAACAGCGCTTTATTAGCTCGGGATATCTCTCTCTGGTGGATATGCGGAATTGCGCCCCCACACCAGACGCTTTGAGCGATGCGTGTAGCTGGCTACC
>JAGLTY010000427.1 GCA_023135025.1 Bacteroidales bacterium
TGATCATGGGTGTATCCGGACTCCTGTTTGTTCCGGTATTCAAAACTGTCACCCATCTCCCTCCTTACATGGGTATGCTTCTTTCACTGGCGGTAATCTGGCTTACAACTGAACTCCTGCATAAGAATAAACCAGACGAAGTCAAGAAAAAACTGAAGGTTATCTATATCTTAGAAAAAGTAGATACCCCAACCATCTTTTTCTTCCTGGGGATCCTCTCAGCAGTAGCTGCACTCCAGAGCGCAGGACAGTTAACACTGCTTGCTGGTTGGCTTGATGAGAACCTGGGAAACATCTTTTTGATAGACCTTGCCATTGGTGTTCTCTCTGCTGTGGTGGATAATGTCCCGCTTGTGGCGGGTGCCATGGGAATGTATCCCATCGAAGATGCGGCCAGTATTGCTGCGATGACCGATCCGGCAGCCATTGAATATGCCAGTAACTTCGTTCAGGACGGCCTTTTCTGGGAATTCCTGGCCTACTGTGCTGGTACAGGAGGTAGTATCCTGATCATCGGTTCTGCTGCAGGAGTAGCCGCCATGGGCATGGAAAGGATCGATTTCATATGGTATATGAAACGTATATCACTCCTGGCTCTACTGGGATATATTGCAGGTGCTGGTGTCTATTACCTGCAATCTCTTATCCTGCACCACTGATCCGGTAAAGAGAAGCTGTTAATAAAAGAGGTAAATCTTTGATAACGGGATATACTACATCGAAGTATATCCCGTTTTATTTCATATATTCGACGGAAATTCAACACGCATGAAACACTTGATTATTCTTCAGGTTACCAATCTGGATACCAGTAGTATACAGGGAACCTCCACAGAATCTTTTATCGATATTGCCCTCAAGGGCGGCTGGGTTATGCTCCCCATTGTCATCCTGAGCTTTATCGCAGTATATATCTTTTTTGAGCGCTGGTTTGCCATTAAGAAAGCGGCCAGAGTGGACCAGAACTTTATGAACCGTATCAAAGACTACATCATTGACGGCAAGGTCGATTCGGCCCATACACTCTGCCAGTCGACTGATAACCCGGTGGCAAGCATGATCGATAAAGGGATCAGCCGCATCGGTCGTCCGCTCAACGATGTCAACGCAGCCATCGAGAATGTGGGTCGCCTGGAGATCTATAAACTGGAGAAAGGACTACCTACACTGGCAACAGTGGCCGGAGGTGCGCCCATGATCGGTTTCCTGGGAACAGTGATCGGTATGGTACAGGCATTTCACCAGATGTCCACTGCAGGTAACAACATCAATGTGGGACAACTCTCGGGCGGGATCTATACAGCACTGATCACCACCGTGGCTGGCCTGACTGTCGGTATTATCGCCTATTTCGCATATAACACTCTGGTGGCCAGGGTCGATAAGGTGATCAACAATATGGAAGCAGGTACTTCCGAGTTTATCGACCTGCTTAACGAACCCGCAAAATAGTAGATATGGCACTAAAACCCAGGAACAGGGTACTGGATAACTTCGCCATGTCGGGCATGACCGACATTGTATTCCTGTTGCTGATTTTTTTTATGCTTACCTCCACCCTGATTGCGCCCAATGCATTGAAGATGCTGCTTCCCAGTCGTGGACAGGTGACCATTCAGGGCGAATCACGGATTCCCACAGTGACCATCCACAGTGGGAGTCGTATCACGGTGGATGGGAGAACCGTCTCCCTGGAGGACCTTGGCATGGTCCTTGAATCAAAGTTACAGGGGCTGCCCGACCCCACCATTAAGGTGGTCACTTCTCCGGCAGTTTCTGTTGGGGATGCTGTAACCATCATGAATGTGGCGGCAGAGAAAGATTACACAGTGGTGCTGAAACAACTCTAATGGCCATAGAATCGAGACATAAAACCAATAAGAACTTTGCCATGGCGGGCATGACCGACATTGTATTCCT
>JAGLTY010000428.1 GCA_023135025.1 Bacteroidales bacterium
GTATTGACACCCATCTTGTTGAAGATCATGGAGAGTTCATTCATAAAGGCGATATTGATATCGCGTTGTGTATTTTCGATGATTTTAGCAGCTTCGGCTACCTTGATGGAGCTGGCCCGGTGTACACCCGCCTTGATCACCAGCTCATAGGTCTTTGCAATCTCTTCGGCCGATTCTGCATCGCAACCCGAGGTGACCTTGGTGATACGGGTGAGGGTATGTTCGCGATCGCCCGGATTAATCCGTTCAGGGGAGAACCCAACCTTGTACTGGTTCATGTATTCGAGACCGGAAATCGCACTGAGAAGGGGAATGCAATCCTCTTCGGTACACCCTGGATATACTGTGGATTCATAGACCACATAATCTCCTTCGGACAGGATCTTTCCCACAGTGGTTGTTGCAGCAAGCACAGGAACGAGGTCAGGATTCTTATGTTCATCAATGGGTGTGGGCACTGCAATCACGTAGAAAGATGCTTCGCGGAGATCTTCAATGCTGTCGGTGAACCTGATATCGCACCCCTCAAAATCTTCGCTGGACAGTTCGTTACTGGGGTCCACCCTGTTTTTCATCATCTCCACCCTGTCGGACCTGATGTCAAACCCGATGACTGAAATTTTCTTTGCAAATTCCAGGGCAATGGGGAGCCCCACATATCCCAGGCCTATTACGGCCATCTTTTTTCCCCCACTCAGCAGATCGTCATAAATCATTTTTAATGCTTTTAATTATTGGATGATATTCGCCCGTTAGTCCAACAGGTTCAGAATTACGAATGTTATAAACAATTCCAATGGAGTTGCGGGCAGCCTCCAGCCCGTAACCTTTTCCTTCCAGGATCTTTTCATAGGAGATCGTATGCAGATCGGTAAAGCCGCCGCTAAATTCAATCTCCTCCCCGTTCACTGTAATGGAGCGGTAAGTGCGTTTCCCGGATACCTTTATCTCTTTGGGTATATCGTTACAATCAATACTCAGGAACCAGCGAACACGTGCCCGTTCCAGCTCAAGAACTCCTGCAGCCTTGTCGCCTTTGATAAAATTGACTCGGTTCTCCTTTACCTTCCCGAATATCCAGGTAAGCATATCGAAGAAATGCACCCCAATGTTGGTGGGAACACCACCTGATTTTTCCTCTTTTCCTTTCCAGGAGTAGTGGTACCAGTTTCCCCTGCTGGTAATGTAGGAGAGATCGATATCATAAACTTTGTCGGGCGGATCATTACTTACCCTCTCTTTCAGATCCCTTATAGCCTGGTGATGCCTGAGCTGAAGGATGTTCCAAACTTTCCTGCCGGTCTCATTTTCATAATCTTTCAGGGCATCTATATTCCACGGATTCAGAACCAGCGGTTTCTCGCATATGGCATCTGCCCCGTTCCGCAGGGCGAATCGGATATGTGAGTCGTGCAGGTAGTTGGGCGAGCAGATACTTACGTAATCCACATGGGTACCCTGCCTGTTCAGTTTGGCAATATGGCGATCGAAACGTTCAAATTCAGTGAAAAAATCGGCTTCCGGAAAATAACTATCCATGAAGCCTACACTGTCAAAAGGATCCAGTGCCGCTACCAGGTTGTTGTTGGTCTCCTTTACCGCCCTTACGTGCCTTACGGCAATATATCCTGCAATGCCGATTACAGCAAAATTTTTACCGGACTTATTCATCTGTTGATCCTGTTTTGTTGATCCTGTCACCATTGAGTCTGTATTCATCTCCACTTTCGGGACAGACGGCCAGCCCTTCACTATTAAATTTCAGCCGGTGTCCCTGTTCGCTCATCCATCCAATCTGTTTGGAGGGATTGCCCACTACCAGTGCATAGGGTTTTACCTCACGAATAACCACTGCACCTGCACCTATAAACGCAAATTTACCAATATTATTTCCAC
>JAGLTY010000429.1 GCA_023135025.1 Bacteroidales bacterium
ACCGGGAAAGACCAGACTGATCAACCATTTTAAGATCAACGACCAGTGGTACCTGGCCGACCTGCCCGGTTACGGATATGCGAAGGTCTCCAAAAAGGAGCGTGAAATGTTTGCAAAGATGATCGAGCAGTATGCCACCCAGCGCAGCAACCTGGTCTGCTTCTTTGTACTGGTGGATGCCCGCATCCCGCCTCAGCAACTGGACCTGGACTTTATCGAGTGGCTGGGCGACAGCAACCTGCCCTTTGTGATTGTGCTTACAAAAGTGGATAAGATCAACCAGACCGGAAAATCCAAAAACCTGGAACTGCTGAAAGAGGAGCTCTTAAAATCGTGGGAGGAGCTGCCCCTGATCTTTGAAACCAGCACAGTAAAAGGAACAGGAAAAGAGCAGGTAATGGATTTTATCGACGACACCAACAGGCAGTTGAAGTCGTAGTGCCTGTAAATCAGATATCCAGGAAATAACGGATGGTTTTGACCAACAGTGCAGGCTGCTCCACATGCACCCAGTGTCCGGCCCCCGGAATGGTGACAATCTCTGAAGCCGGAAAAATATCACGGATCACCTGGTGATCCATGACCCGGATATATTCTGAGTCACCACCGGAGATAAAGAGTGCCGGGAACCCGGTAATCCCGCCCCGTGCTGCAATGGCCTCCCGGTCCATCCCTTCAAAAATCACCTCCAGGTTGCCTGAGATTGCCTCCAGGTTGATCCGCCAGCTGAACGCTCCCCCACGCTCCCTTCGAAGGTTCTTCAGCAAAAAACTACGGATCCGCTCCGAACCGATGGAGGTGGCTAATGCCCGGTCGGCATCCTCCCTGGACCGGATCTTCGACAGATCGAGCTTTATCATGGCATCGATCATATTGGAGTGGTTGGCTGCGGTGCGCGAGGCGAGGGCCAGGTTGCGGTAGGATTTGGGTGCGATATCGACCGAGACCAGTGCCTGCACCCTTTCGGGCCACGCTTCGGCAAAACTCATCACCGTCTTCCCTCCCATGGAGTGTCCAATAAGCACGGCCCTTTTGATACCCTGCAGGTCCATAAACTCACGAAGGTCCTCCCGCATGGATGGATAGTCGTGTACGGCCGAGTGGGGCGACTGCCCATGGTTCCGCTGGTCCACCATGTACACCTCGAAACGGTCGGACAGATCCCTGGCAATGGATATCCAGTTATCGGACACCCCATAGAGTCCGTGCACAATCACCAGCGGGGGGCCCGCCTCACCATATTTTCTGAAAAAAAGTTCCATGGTTATGAAAACCGGCGGAGGGCTAGTTTGTTCCCTCCATATACCTGGAGGAGAGCTCCGCCACCAGCTCCCTAATGGTGTCGAAGGCACGGGTGGTCTCTTCGGTAATGGGGCTCTTCTTCAGCTTCAGGATCAGCAACCCGTAAAGTCCGTTCAGCGCCACCTGGATATCGCTCTCCTTTCCGTGTCCGGAGCGCATCCGCAGCGCCTCGATATGTGGTTTGGCTTTGTTGTAGGTCTCTTTGTAACTGTTATCGATCCCCTGATCAAGGATCTGATGATGCATCTCATAAAGTTGCTCCACTGAACTGTTCAGGATGTTCAGATGACCAGCTACCTCCTTCTTCTCATCGCGCATCATGGTGATCAGTGTTTTGTACCACTCCCGCATCTCCCGCTTCACCTCGTAGGGTACCTCAAACTTACTGATCAGGGTGGCCTCGATACCATCAAGATCAAGCTTATTGGCCCTGATCATATCTTCGACCTGGTACATGTATAAGATATATTCTGCAATGTTCTCTTTTCTCTTTTGTTCGGCTATAATCATGGGAAATGTTAGAATTGTTAGAGCATTAGGTTCTGCAAGCTAATCGCGGAG
>JAGLTY010000043.1 GCA_023135025.1 Bacteroidales bacterium
GGTACCTTCCCAACAATTCACCATACGCCAGCTGGTCACCCTTTTTGGCTTTATCAACCAGATGGATGTCCTGTTGTGCTTTAAGGGAAAGATTGGGATTTATCTCCATGTTTGGTGCTTTATATCAAAACGGCTGCTGAACCAGATAATACCCAGAATCAGTGGTAAAATAGGATCAAATAGCAGCGAAGGTAACAATAAATACTTCTCATCCAACTGACGCATTCCCAATTTGAAAACCACCAGATGTGTCAGTATTAATAACCCGAAAAGTGCTGCTACAGGCACGGTCCAGGGTGATGAGAAACAGATCCAGATCAGTGTGGAGTAGAGGATGATCCGGCTGATCCATTCGCTGGCCAGCCTGATCCTGGAACCTGTCCGGTAATGGCTTCCAGCCGACAGATGCCTTTTTTTCTGCTTGATCCAACCTTTGAATGTGGTTTCCGGCAGGGAAAGTGTATGGCTCTCAGGTGAGAACTCCACGGCACTGTTTAACCTGGTGGCATTCTCATTGACAAACAGGTCATCATCGCCAGATAACAGGTGATAGTGTCCCGCAAATCCTTTGTTATCAAAAAAGAGTGCTTTTTCGTAGGCAAGATTTCGACCCACTCCCATGTAGGGCCTCCCTTTTATGGCATATGAGAGATACTGAATGGCGGTAAATGTTGTTTCATAGCGGATGAGTTGGTTGAGCAGACCTTTTTTTCGCTCATATCCACCATATCCCAAAACGATCTTTTTGTCCCCTGAAAAATGTGCCCCCATACTCTTTAACCACTGATCACTGACCGGATAACAATCAGCATCGGTAAGCAAAACAAAATCGTATTTTGCCGATTTCATACCGATGGTAAGAGCCAGTTTCTTTCCCCGCATAAGTCTGTCATTTGCGGGGATGGAGGTAAATCGGAGCTGCTTGAATTGTGCCGTCAGTTGCATAAGCAGTTGCTCCGTATCGTCGGTTGAACTGTCATTGACCACTACCACTTCAAACTCAGGATAATCCTGCTGAAGGACGTGTGGTAAAAAATATTCAAGGTTCTTTACTTCATTTTTCGCACAGATAATCACTGAGATCCCCGGTGTGGAGGAGCTCTTCTTTTTTTTTCTGTAGAGCGGAAGCCTCAGAAAAACAAAAAGATAGATTCCCATTTGAAACAGGAATGCAAGCAGGAAAAAGACAAGTACGATCCAGTGATGCAGGAGTGTTCCGGCAATAATTTCTCTTATGTACATGAAGGTGTAAATTTAGCTGGCAAATGGGGAAAAGAAAAAGCAGGTTTTCAACAATTGTTTATCTTTGGCTGATCTCATCAATTTCCATGGAATTTAAAATTTTATACCGGGACAAAGGGAGTGACGCAAGAGCCGGTACTCTTACTACGGATCATTCCGAGATCCAAACTCCTGTATTTATGCCTGTGGGTACTGCCGGAACTGTGAAAGGAGTGCATCAGCGAGAGCTGCAGAACGATATCAATGCTCCCATTATTCTGGGCAATACTTACCATCTATACCTGCGCCCGGGTCTTGAAGTTCTAAAGGGAGCAGGTGGCCTGCACAGGTTTATTAACTGGGACCGTTCCATTCTTACCGACAGTGGTGGTTACCAGGTTTTTTCCCTGGCAGCCAATCGGAAGCTGAAACCTGATGGAGCGTGGTTCAGTTCTCATATTGATGGGTCGAAACACCTTTTTACCCCTGAAAATATTGTTGATACCCAGCGGATCATCGGCGCCGATATCATGATGGCTTTTGATGAGTGCACCCCCTGGCCCTGCGATCTGAAATATGCAAAGGATTCACTGAACCTGACTCACCAGTGGCTCGACCGGGGAGTGAAGCAGTTCCATTCAACCGAACCGCATTATGGACACAAGCAGGCATTTTTCCCTATTGTTCAGGGAAGCGTATTTAAAGAGCTGAGAAAGAAGTCTGCTGAGTATATTGCTGAGAAGGGAGCAGAGGGGAACGCCATAGGAGGATTGTCTGTTGGCGAGCCGGCAGAAGAGATGTATGCCATGCTGGAGGTGGTCAATGAGGTTTTACCTGACGATAAACCACGGTACCTAATGGGTGTTGGAACGCCTGTGAATATCCTTGAGGCTATTTCCCGAGGAGTAGATATGTTTGATTGTGTGATGCCTACCCGCAACGGAAGGAACGGCATGTTGTTTACCTCGGAAGGTATCATCAATATTAAAAACAGGAAATGGATGGACGATTATTCTCCCATCGACACTTCTGGCAACAGTTTTGTAGATATGCAATATTCCAGGGCTTATCTGCGTCATCTAATTATATCCGGTGAGATGCTCGGCGCACAGATAGCAAGTCTGCACAACCTGGCATTCTATCTCTGGCTGATCAGAAAAGCATTTGAAGAAATTAAAAGCGGCACATTCACTGCATGGAAGGAAAAAATGATACCAGCTTTAGGTACAAGATTGTAAGGTTTTTTGGTCTGAAGATCCTGGACATCTATGTGATCCGGAAATTTCTGAGCACTTTTCTGTTGTCTATCGCATTGATCCTCTCTATTGTGGTGATCTTTGACCTATCTGAGAAAATCGATGATTTTCTTGAAAGCGGGGCCAAGCTGAAGGTGATTATGTTTGATTATTATCTCAATTTCATTCCATATTTCGCCGTGCTTTTCAGCTCACTGTTTGCATTTATTGCAGTGATCTACTTTACAAGCAGGATGGCATATAATACAGAGATTATTGCCATTCTGAATAGCGGCATGAGTTTCCGGAGGTTTCTTCTCCCTTATTTTATTTCAGCCACCCTTATTGCTTCTGTCTCCTTCTATCTGAGCGACCAGGTGATTCCCAGTGCCAATAAGGTGAAGCTGGACTTCGAGGAGCAATATGTAAAAAAACGCCCCATTCGGTTTAAAGCCAAGGATTTTCACAGGCAGATAGAACCTGGAATATATGTCTACCTGCACAGCTACAGCAATGTATCCAAGGTGGGCTATCAGTTTACCATTGAGAAGTTTGAGGATGGTAAACTAGTCTCCAAGATGGTTGCCGACCAGATCAGATGGGATACCACTGTAAACAAGTGGAGGGCCCGGAGGTACTACATCCGTACCATCGACGGTCTAAATGAAACCATTGTAGAGGGAAAGCAGATAGACACCACCCTTGCCATGCATCCGGATGATTTCAAAATGAGGCTGAACATTGTGGAGACCATGAGTCTGAAGGAGCTGGATGAATTTATAAAGAAACAGCGGATGCAGGGAGAGACCAATGTAACCTCCTACCAGATTGAACGTCATAACCGTATTGCTTTCCCATTTTCCACATTTATATTGACACTGATTGGGGTAGCTGTATCGTCCAGGAAGATGAGGGGGGGCATCGGGATGCAAATAGCCATCGGGGTGGTATTTTGTTTTACCTATATTCTGTTTACCCAGTTTTCCAAACAGTTTGCCATTGGAGGGTTGCTACCGGTGATGTTGGCTGTCTGGTTACCCAACATATTTTATGGGATTATTGCACTGTTTTTAATGCGCATGGCGCCCAGGTAGGAGTTTTGGACAACGGACCGGAATGTTTTATGCAACAGCTTTTCAAACGTATTTTTTTTGTAAGATTGTATCACTAACTAAAATCGATAACAATGTCCTCAAACAAAAAAGTTCAGGAACTTAAGAAACGCCGAGAAGAGGTGCAGCAGGGAGGTGGCGAAAAGGCCATTCAGAAGCAGGTTGCCATGGGGAAGTTAACAGCCAGGGAGCGAATCATCAAACTTCTTGACGAAGGATCTTTCAATGAGTATGATATGTTTGTAGAGCATGAAGCAAGGGACTTTGGTATGGACCGAAAGAAGCTTCATGGAGATGGTGTTATTGTGGGAACTGGTACCATTGGTGGCAGACCGGTCTGCATCTATGCACAGGATTTTACTGTGGCAGGGGGATCGCTTGGTTTTATGCATGCCCGGAAGATTACCAAGATCATGGATCACTCCCTGAAGATGCGAATGCCACTGATTGGCATCAATGATTCAGGTGGAGCGAGGATCCAGGAAGGGGTGAACTCGCTGGCGGGATACGGAGAGATCTTTTTCAGAAACACCCTGGCCTCGGGTGTAATTCCTCAGATTTCTGTAATTCTTGGTCCATGTGCGGGAGGAGCTGTCTATTCACCTGCGCTGACCGACTTTGTTTTTGTTGTGGATAACATCTCCAAGATGTTTATCACCGGCCCGGAAGTTATCAAAACCGTACTGGGTGAGGATATCTCCATGGAGGAGCTGGGGGGTGCCCGTGTTCATAGTGAAATTACCGGGAATGCACACTTCTTCTCAGAATCGGAGGATGAGTGTTTCGATCAGATAAAATCATTGCTCAGTTATCTTCCCTGGTCAAATACCGATGTTCCGGCCAGGAAAGAGATAGTGGAACCACTGGAGGAGTTCAATGTCTCTGAGATCGTTCCAGCGGATAAGAGACAACCCTATGATGTTCGGAATGTAATCAGGGCGGTGACCGACGGGTCGGATTTCTTCGAGATCCAGGAGAGCTGGGCTGCCAATATGGTGATTGGTTTTGGAACCATGAACGGACGTACCATAGGCTTTGTGGCCAATCAACCGCTTGTTCTTGCCGGCGTGCTTGATGTGGATTCGTCAGATAAAGCAGGCAGGTTTATACGGTATTGTGATGCATTCAATATTCCCATCGTTACTTTCGTTGACCTGCCAGGATATTTGCCGGGAGTGGACCAGGAACATGCAGGGGTAATCAGGCACGGAGCCAAGGTGTTGTATGCTTACAGCGAAGCAACAGTTCCTAAAATCACAGTGATCATCCGTAAAGCTTATGGAGGAGGGTATATTGCCATGAATTCCAGGCACCTCAGGGCCGATTTTGTATTTGCATGGCCCGATGCAGAGGTGGCTGTGATGGGACCTGAGGGAGCAGCCAATATTATTTTCAGGAAGGAGATTGCCGCTGCAGAGGATCCTGATCAAATGAGGGCACAGAAGGTCCAGGAGTACAAGGAGAAGTTTGCCAATCCTTATGTGGCTGCGGCAAAGGGCTATATCGATTCAGTAATCGAACCATGGGAGACCAGGAAGTCATTGCTTCATGCCCTTGATGTTTCGGGGGAGAAGAGCGTAGGAATGCCAATGAAAAAACATGGTATACCACCATTTTAAAACCTATTCATGAGCAACAAGGAAAAACCTCCAAAAAAGAGCCCCACCAGTGAACCCCGGATGGAATCACTGGAGATCGGAAGTGCTTTGTATACAACCAGGCTCACTTCCAAGTTCAGGAACAGGGAGTTATGGCAGAAGCCTGATAAGAGGATAATCGAAGCTGTAATCCCCGGTCTCATTCAGAGGATCATGGCCAAAGAGGGGGATGAGGTGGCTGCCGGCACTCCGCTCCTGATCCTGGAGGCTATGAAAATGAGAAACGAGATACTTGCACCGGTTGGCGGAGTGGTCAGGAAGATTCATGTCAGCGAAGGGGAGATGGTACCCAAATCTCATCTACTCATTGAGATGGATTAGGCCGGCCCTTTCCAGATCACATACCTTTGAATATCTTCAGGAAGTTCCGGAAGAGTTTCGAAGATCCCGTAGAGAGATGAGCCACTGCCGCTCATGGATGCGAACTTTGCCCCGGCACTGTAAAGGGAGCGTTTCAACTCTTTCAGCAGGTGGTGTTTCTGAAAGGTGCTCTCTTCAAAGTCGTTAATTACCAGATTTTTCCATTGATTTACTGGTGCTTCGATCAATTGTCGCAGGTGCAAATCCGGAATAGCAGGGGAGAGAGCGCCATACGCTTCAGCGGTGGAGATATGAATTTCGGGAAACAGCAACACCAGGTAAAATTTATCAAGTGATACATTCACCTGGCTCAGGAGTTCACCTCTGCCTTCCATCATCATCGGAACATTGTGAAGAAAGAATGGACAATCACTGCCCAGTTGACCTGCCAGTTCTGCCACTCTTTCAGGTGGTGCGGGGGAGCTGGCCAAAAGATTCAGCCCTCTTAGAATGGTGGTAGCATTGGAAGATCCTCCACCCAGTCCGGCACCAACGGGAATCTGTTTGTGCAGGTGAATGGCTACATTGGGAAGTGCTCTTTCCGATGCCAGTAATTTCCAGGCTTTGATGCAGAGGTTCTTCTCCATATGGGCTTCAAACCGGATTCCGGACTGCGAGAAGCGTATGGGAATATCCTCTTCAGGTAGCTGATTGATCTCAATGATATCACATAGAGCAGTGGGGTACATCACCGATCGGAGGTTATGAAACCCATCTGCTCTTCGTTCAAGGATCTGTAATCCCAGGTTGATCTTGGCAGGTGAAAAGTATATCATTCAACATAAAGATATTGCATTTTTCAACATTTGTTAATTAAAACTTTGGAGGCTGTGTGCAAAAGTAACCAATGGGACCAAAGTGCCGATGAGAGTGGTTTCTTACCTTTACAGCCCAAATCTGAAATTTATGGCCAAGCAGCAAATCAGTACCCCGAAAAAGAATCCTGCCATTTCCCTTGATTATGGTAAAATACCCCCCCAGGCACTTGATCTCGAGGAGGCTGTTCTTGGAGCCATCATGCTTGAAAAGGATGCCATTCTTTCAGTACTTGATATACTGGAGCCGCGCAGTTTTTACAAGGAGTCGCACCAGCGGATCTATGAAGTGGCTCAGTCGCTTTCCCAGGAGGAAAAGCCCATAGACCTGCTTACTGTTACCGAGGAACTAAGAAAGAATGAAAAGCTTGAAGCGGTTGGTGGGGCGGTATACATTTCGCAGCTTACTTCACGGATTGGATCAGCGGCACATCTGGAGTACCATGCCCGTATTGTGGCACAGAAATATATCCAGCGTGAGTTGATCCGTGTCTCCTCCGATATACAGGAGCGTGCTTTTGATGAGGGTACGGATGTGGATGACCTTCTGGATTTTTCTGAAAGGGAGCTGCTGAACATTGCAGAGGGTCACATCAAGAAGGAGACTATCAAGCTTAACAACCTGATCAAGACTGCTCTCGAGCAGATCGAAGAGGCAGGAAAAAGGGAGGACAGCCTGAGTGGGGTGCCCTCGGGGTTTACACGCCTCGACAGGCTTACATCCGGCTGGCAGAAATCGGACCTTGTGATCCTGGCTGCCCGTCCCTCCATGGGTAAAACAGCATTTGCGCTCTCCATGGCCAGGAACATGGCGGTGGACCACAGCCGCCCGGTGGCTTTTTTCTCCCTTGAGATGTCCTCCATCCAGCTGGTGAACCGGCTGATCATTGGGGAGACCCAACTGGCCTCGGACAAGATCAGGACGGGGCGTCTTGAGAATTATGAGTGGGAGCAGCTCGAGTATAAGATCAAGGATCTGGAGAAGGCGCCGATCTATGTGGACGACACACCAGCCATCTCCATATTTGAATTCCGTGCCAAATGCAGGAGATTGAAGCAAAAGTATGATATACAGGCCGTTGTATTAGACTATCTTCAGCTGATGACCGGGTCGAAGGATTCGGGCAGCCGGGAGCAGGAGGTAAGTAATATCTCTCGTTCTCTGAAGAGTATTGCCAAGGAACTGGATATACCCATTATTGCATTGTCACAGCTGAACCGAAGTGTGGAAATGCGTTCCGGAAACAAGCGCCCACAGCTTTCAGACCTGCGTGAGTCAGGTGCCATTGAGCAGGATGCCGACCTGGTTCTCTTTATCCACCGTCCAGAATATTATGGCATTGATGTGGATGAGGAGGGCAACTCGCTGAAAGGGGTTGCAGAGATTATGGTGGCCAAACACAGGAACGGTCCTACGGGTGATATTCATCTGAAATTCGTGCGGGAGTATGCCAAGTTTGTGGACATGGACGACACCCTGGCCATGGTTGACGATGACGAGAACGGTTTTACGATCTCCTCAAAGATGAATCAGGAGGGTGAAGGTTTGACCAACAATGATATTAGAATGAACAACGGTTTTGACGGACCGGTGCCGTTTTAAAATAGAAGGGGCTGCCCTTTGTAGACAGCCCCTTGTGATATATAGATGCAAGGTCTGAACTGATCGCCTAAAAGGCGGCAGTCATCCAGCTTTCAATCGCGATGGTTTCGGCAGCTTCAAATGGAGTGGTCATCCAGTTTTCAATCGCGATGTTTTCAGCAGCTTCAAATGGAGTGGTCATCCAGTTTTCAATCTCGATGTTTTCACCAGCTTCAAATGGAGTGGTCATCCAGGACTCCAGGCACAGATCAGCTTCATGAACACTGCATTCAAAGGGAGATGACATCCAGCTTTCAGTGCTATACTCCTCTTCATAAACCACATCGGCCTGGTTAACAGTGTAAGAGATATATACTACAGGCTCATGGTATTCCTTTCTTGCAGTTCTCTCTGTCAGGCTCAAAAAGCCATTGACCAGATTTTCAAATCTGCTGCTTTTGGTAGTTTGACTTACAGTGATAAATTCTACCTGGCTGGTCTGCCCGAACAGGGCGGTTCCCAGTGTAACCAGTGCGGTGATTAAGATAATTTTTGTTGTTTTCATGACTCTTGCTATTTTTTAGGTTTCAATGTTGTCAGCCTTAATGCATAAGGCGTGCCAAACTCTATAAGCAACAGTATAACAGATATATAAAGGCCATTTATACAAATGTTAATAGAGAGTAATTACGAACGAAAGTGTAACAGGAGTGTACGAAAACGTACACCGGGAATGATTCATAAAAAAACCGCCTCATCCGGGACGGTTTTATCACAAGAGTATTGGGGAAGGCAGAAACCTGTAACCTAATTTACATCCATGTGGTTGTCATCCATGTCTCAATTTCGATCTCTTCACCCGATTCAAAAGGAGCGGTCATCCACGATTCAATGATCGGCTCCGCTTCGTAGTAGCTACTTTCGAAGGGAGATACCATCCATAATTCGATCTGCAGATCCTCTTCATATACACTGCTTTCAAAGGGTGTGGTCATCCATGCTTCAACGCCCATGTCGGTTTCAAAGGGAACAAAATATGTTCTGGTTATTACCGGGGCTTCCAATTGATCTCCGGAAGCTGTCCTGGCAGGAAATTCATTGATCAGGTGCTCAAACGTATAGAATAACATATCACTGTTATTGCGCGAAAGCAGCTGTCCGAAGCAGAGGGTTGTGAGTGCAAATCCTGCGATGCTAAGAAATATTTTTATTGTTTTCATGGCCTTGCGTTTAATTGTTAACGTATCTGGGTATGATATTCCACATTATGTGCCAAATTATATAACAATCAGAATATAAGCTAAATACATACTATCAGACAATTGTTAAAATTTGATAATTCTGACCGAAAGTGCGACAGCTCTGTTCGAAAACGTATACCCGGTTCTTGTTTTGGAACAGTATTGAAGTTTTATTTCACTTTTTTGTACTGTTTGATGCATCCTTTCGCTCTTTCCTCTCTCTTTTTGATTGAGGAAGTATCTTTAGGTTTAATACATAAGATGAAATGATGAGAAGAATATGGTTTATAGGAGTGGTGGTTGCAATAGCTGCACTTTCCGGATGTTTCTATTACGGGCCCTGTTTGAATGGTTCCGGTCCGGTGATTACCGAAAGGCGCGATGTTGAAGAATTTACCGGTGTAGTTAATAGCGGTTCCTTTGATCTGTTTGTTACCCGGGCGGATAGTTTCAGTGTGGAGGTGATTGCACAGGAGAACCTGATACCCATCATTGAGACATATGTTTCTGGATATACCCTCATTGTAAAGACTGAGAATGATGCCTGTTTCAGATCCGGTTTACCGGTGGAGGTGTATATATCCATGCCCGAAACAGAGCTTTTAAGGCTCACCGGATCGGGTAGGGTATTTGCAGATATAGCTGCGAGTTCAGAGGTGGAAATTTCCAATTCCGGATCAGGCTTTATGGAGATTGATTCGGTAATGGCTGAAACATCTATACTGAGTAATTCAGGATCGGGATATATCAGTATAGTGGAAACATATGTTAATGAGGTTGATGTTGTACAGTCTGGTTCTGGCGCAATACTGTGTGGTACCCTGCTTGGAGCAACTGAAGTCAATATGAGGCACAACTCCTCGGGTCGTATCAGTGCCATGGTTTTAGATGGAACGGTGATGGATGCGGTCCTTAATGGTTCGGGACAGATTGAGCTGGCTGGAGATGTTGAGGTGGCAGAGTATTCACTCAACTCGTCTGGAAGGGTGGATGCCCTTGATCTGGAGGCTTCAGATGTGAAGGCCATCCATACCGGTTCCGGAAAGATTTATCTCTGGGCCAATGATCTCCTGGATGCAACCATTACTGGATCGGGCCATATTATTTACAGGGGCGATCCAGTGATTACCACCAGGATTACAGGAACCGGAAGTGTCAGGCCTTACTAGGTTCCGGATCCTTCAACCACAATAACGATCTCACCTTTAACGGTTCCCTTGCTGAAGTGTAGAGCAAGCTCCTGCAGGGTACCCCTAACGGTCTCCTCGTAAACGTTTGTCAACTCCCTGG
>JAGLTY010000430.1 GCA_023135025.1 Bacteroidales bacterium
TGGATCGAAGTAAACTGAAGTACTTCTTTAATTCGAGAAAGTTCCTCTACTATGAGGAGATCACTGATTTTTCGCCCGACTTGCTGATCAATGCAGTAAGCCTTGACAGTACAGTGTCTCTTTTTAATGAGATTGTCTCATACCTGCCCAAGGAGTGCATCATTGCAGATATCACATCGGTAAAGAGCGGAATGGCCGACTACTACAAGAAGCTGGGACGACGCTTTGTATCCACCCACCCCATGTTTGGTCCCACCTTTGGCAATGTGAAGGAGCTGAGCAATGAGAATGCCATCATTATCTCAGAATCGGACGAGGAGGGAAAGGCTTTTTTCAGGGAGTTTTATAGCAGCCTGAAGATCAAGATTCATGAATACTCTTTCCGGGAGCATGACGAAACCATCGCCTATTCACTCTCCATCCCTTTTTCGTCCACCATGGTATTTGCGGCCTGCATGAAGGAGCAGGAGGCGCCTGGAACAACCTTTAAGAAGCATTTCAGTATTGCTGAAGGATTGCTTTCGGAAGATGATTTCCTGCTTTCCGAGATCCTGCTCAGTCCCTACAGCCTGGAGCAGGTGGAACGAATCAGTGAGCAGATGGATGCCCTGAAAGGAATGATCAAATCGCGCGATAAGGAGCAGTTAAAAACTTTTTTCCACCGCTTAAGAGCCAATATCGGGCTGGAATCGTAGCCTGAGTACCCTGCTGGTGGAGGGTGTGATCCGGAAACGGTGATCAATCCGGTGACCCATGATCCAGACAATTTTCTTACCGGAGGCCATGATCCAGGTGCGTTCCTTCTCAGGAACCGGCACCTTTTCGTCCACAAAAAAGTCACTGAGCTTTTTGATCTGCTCCATACCCAGTGGACAGAAATAATCGCCGTGCATCCAGCGCCGGATGGTGAGCGGAAACTGGATCTCATCCAGGTCAAGACAGGCTGTCATGGGATCGTCTGGAATCGATTGGAGCTCTGAACGCTCCAATACCTCCATATCCATGGGGAAGGGTAGGAAGGAGTGTTTCTCCGGATCGTCCAGATAGTAACGTTCAAACGATTCACTGTCAGATGGCACCAGAAACATCTGATCGCGGTCCATATAGAGCCGGTGGGTGGTGGAGATGGACTGACGGCCGGGTCCGGAGTCCATAATCTTCCTTATCCCTTCACACTGCGAACGTGTAAATCCATAGGGAGAGAAGAGTTCATAGAGCCAGGTAAGCAATGGTGTCAACGCTCTGAGTCTCTCCGTATCAATGGTGATTTTCCCCTGCTTCTTTTCAAACAGGTCCATCCGAACCTGTTGAATGGAGCGGTGGTAGATTTCGTACACCTCGCCAAGCCGCTCCATGTTCCCCTCCATGGTCTCCATAAAGCCCGGGTTGATCTGTTCCATTACAGGAAGAATATCGTGCCTGATCTTATTTCTCTGGTATTTGGTCTCCAGGTTGCTGGCATCTTCCCGGAATTCAATTCCATGTCTCTGTTGATAAGATTCAATCTGGGGCCGCGAGGCAAAAAGAATGGGTCTGATGATCTTTCCCCGGCTTGGAGAGATCCCTTTCAATCCTCTGATTCCGGAACCTCGTGACAGGTTCAGGAAGAAGGTTTCCACAGCATCGTTTTTATTGTGTGCCGTGGCCACCCGGTCCATGGAATGTTCCGCCAACAGCTTTTCAAACCAACCATAACGCAGATCCCTGGCGGCCATCTGCAGTGAGATGCCTCTATGCTTCATCTCCGCATCGACATCAAACCGTTTGACAAAAACAGGGATCTCCAGGGAGGCTGCCAGCGAACGGATAAATGTTTCATCCAGTTCAGAATCCTCGCCGCGCAGCTGGAAATTGCAGTGT
>JAGLTY010000431.1 GCA_023135025.1 Bacteroidales bacterium
GATCGGTGCACCCCGGTTGTGAGGAGTTACACGATACCAGCAGACAGAACAGGAAAAAAAGGATGGTGCGGTACTTACCCATATTTCATTATTCAGGATTGTAATCAAGGCGACTCCATATATTTCTTCATTCCATCGGTGAACCAGACCTGGTAAGCACCAAACTCATTCCCGAAAATGAAATAGGCATCCACCCGCTTCTGATCCTGTACAAACGCTTTGGCTTTCTCCAGACCAAGCACCATGCAGGCTGTTGCATAGGCATCGGCCGTCATGCACGCATCAGTGAGTATGGTAACACTGAGCAGGCTCGATGCTTTCGGGTAACCGGTAACAGGATCGATGGAGTGGGTGATCATCACCCCGTCTTTTTCATAAAACTTCCGGTAGTTTCCCGAAGTGGCCAGGGAGCGGTTGTGCATGCTGATAATCACCTGCAGCTGCTGACCCGGTATCATGTTACCGTACTCGGGACGGTCCACGCCGATCCTCCAGAAATTACCTTTGCTGTTCATCCCTCGTGTTCGGATCTCTCCACCGATCTCCACCATATAGTTCTTGCAGCTCAATCCCTCCAGGTAGGCAGCGACCACATCCACCGCGTAACCCTGGGCAATGGCATTTACATTCAGTTTCACATTGGGGTCCGTTTTATGAACCTTCTCTCCCACCAGGGATATCTTATCCATCCCCACATACTGAAGCAAGCTGTCGACCATGGCACTATCCAGTTCCTGTTGCTGACCCGGGCCAAAACCCCAGGCGTTAATCAATGGGGCCAGGGTTATATCAAACGCTCCTCCGGTGACCTGGTATACCCTTCTGGACTCACGAAACACAGTTCGGAACATGGAATCGGTCTTTACACCCAGTTCATTCCTGTTAATTGCACTGATGATACTGATGCTATCGTAAGAGGAGAGTGAACTGTCGAATACGCTGAGCAATGAATCGATCTCTCCCTGCAGATCACTTATGGTAGGATGCTGATAGGTAATGCGGTAAGTGGTTCCCTGTGTAAATCCCTGGAGTGAATAGTATTCACCCTTCGAATCAGAAGTGCAGGAGGTGATCCAGGCCATAACAGCCAGGAGTAATAAAAATCTGAAATTCATGCGATCTGCTATTTATCAGACAGCAAGATACAAAAAGGCCACCTCATTTGAAGACAGCCTCCTAATATTAAACATAACGGTAGCTATATTCGCAGCTTAAAATCTTCACTACGCAAATATTTGTAGGCTTGCTCCTACAGCTACCGTTACGTTAATTAGCCGAAATCGTCAAAGTCAATCATCTCTTCGGGCACCCCCATTTCATAGAGCAGGTTGGAGACGGCACTGTTCATCATGGGCGGGCCACACATGTAGAATTCGATCTCTTCCGGCTCCTCGTGGTAGCGCAGGTAGTTGTCGTAGAGCACCTGGTGTATAAACCCAACGGGGCCCTCCCATTTGTCCTCCTCCGCGGGTTCTGACAGCGCTATATTAAAGGTAAAGTTAGGAAACTCCTTCTCGATGGCCCTGAAGTGGTCCTCATAAAAGATCTCCCTTTTGGAACGGGCACCGTACCAGTAAGAGACCTTCCGGTTGGTCTTCAGGGTATGGAACAGGTGGAAAATGTGTGAACGCATGGGAGCCATTCCGGCACCCCCGCCCACATAGATCATCTCATTCTTGGTCTCCTTGATAAAGAACTCCCCATAGGGTCCCGATACCATCACCTTATCACCTGGCTTGCGGGAGAAGATATAGGAGGAACAGATCCCGGGATTGATATTTTTGAACCGGCCGTGGCTCACTTCCCATGGGGGTGTGGCAATGCGGATGTTCAGCATCACAAT
>JAGLTY010000432.1 GCA_023135025.1 Bacteroidales bacterium
AGCCTGCTTACTGTCTGGGATCTGCTTACCGGGAAACTGGAGAAGAGGGCCTCGGGCAGTATCCCTACGTTGGTGGCCCTGACCGTTAATTTTGGTGTGCCACCCCTTCTTTTTGTCCAGGTACTGTACGGACATCTGTTCTACTCCAGTTCGGTGATGCTGGCGGTGCCATGGATCCTGGTGGTTCCCATTCTGATACTGGCCTACTACGGGGCCTATATTTTCGTTAAACAGGCCGACAGGGTGCCCCTGTTATCGAAAGCCGGACTGATCTTTACGACGCTCTCCCTGCTCTATATTGCTTTTGTGTTTGTGAACAACAGCACCCTGGCCATCCAGCCCGATCGATGGGGGATCTATTTTAAAGATCCGGGTGGATGGAACCTGAACCTGGGTGAACCCACCCTCTGGTCCAGGTACCTGCACTTCCTGCTGGCTGCCCTGGCCATTGGGGCACTGGGCAGGGCGATCGTCTACCGGTTTTCCGAAATGGATAAGAAGGAGAAGGAGAGCCAGATCAAAAGGAACCTGAAGATCTTTGGCTGGATCACCATCATCCAGTTCGGGGTGGGTAGCTGGTTCTGGCTCACCATGCCCGATCCGGTCTGGAAAACCTTTATGGGTGGATCGTTCTTTGCAACAGCCATGATGGTGGCCGGCTGGTTGCTGGCGCTATTGATCCTGCATAGTTCATTTACGGGAAGATTGACAACTGCTATGATCATGGGCGGACTCGAGGTTCTTGTGATGGTGATTGTCCGGGACCTGGCCCGGGGAGCCTATCTGAAGGAGCTGTTCCGTCCGTCGCAACTTGAGAATGTGGGTGAGCTATCGCCACTGATTGCGTTTCTGCTGGTTTTCGTGGTGGGCCTTCTGGCGATCTACTATATGATCCGTCTTATTTTCAAATCTAAAACTTCCCAATCATGAACTATCCGGTCTGGTATCTTCCCCAACTGGGAGGAGGGTTGTTAATCGCCATTATTGCGGTTCTGCATGTGGTTATTTCGCACCTGGCCGTGGGGGGTGGTCTGTTTCTGGTGCTGACCGAAAGAAGGGCGGTATTAACGAAAAACGCTGCACTGCTCGAATATGTAAGAAAACATACCTGGTTTTTCCTGCTGCTTACCATGGTGTTTGGAGGAATGAGCGGTGTTGGGATCTGGTTTATCATTGCACTGGTCAACCCGGCTGCCACTTCCAGCCTGATACACACCTTTGTGTTTGGATGGGCCATCGAGTGGGTCTTCTTTATCGGGGAGATCGTGGCGCTGCTGATCTATCATTACCGTTTTGGAAAGATGGACCACAAATCCCATATGGCACTGGGTTGGCTCTATTTTATTTTTGCATGGCTCAGTCTCTTTACCATCAACGGGATTCTTGGTTTTATGCTGACTCCAGGAAAGTGGATCGAGACCGGCAATTTCTGGCACGGTTTTATGAATCCCAGCTTCCTTCCATCATTGATCTTCCGGACCTGCATCGCTCTGATATTTGCAGGAGTATTCGGACTGGTGACCGGAGCATGGCTGAAGGACAGAGAGAACCGGCGGACCGTCTTTCGGTTGTGTGCCCGGTGGATGTATATTCCGCTGCTGATCCTGGTGTTTGCAGGAATCTACTATACCCGGGTGATCAGTGCCGAATCCTTTGAAAACCTGTTTCACTTTAACCGTGAGAGCACACCCTTTATTACCCTGATCATAGTGAGTTCCATCCTGCTCTTTGGATTGGGCCTCTTTACGCTGGTAAAGACCTCACAAACCGTTCAGAAGATCGGGTCACTGATGTTGGTGCTGATCTGCTTTGGCTGGATGGCAGGGTTTGAATACATGCG
>JAGLTY010000433.1 GCA_023135025.1 Bacteroidales bacterium
ACCAGTAGTTGCCTGCATACTTCTCTGCAGAAAAGGTCAGAAAGGTAAAATGCTGGTCCCAGTAAAAATAGCGTAAGCCGGCAGAGAGTGCAAATCCTTTGGGTAGTACCTGCCACAACTCCGCAGCTCCCCGATGTCCGGGAAAAAAGTTGATCTCTCCATTGGGAGAAAATCCATACCCCAGCATGGCATAATTCTTTTTTCCAAGGGTCAGATAGGCATCCATATTGATCTGAAGATCTGTCTTCTGAGCTAGATCCCCTGCAAAGTAACCCCCATTCAGGAAGGGAATCAGTGTGCCATGTTTAAAAGGAATCTCCCCTCCGGCAGTTAACATGTGCCAGTTACGCACATAAGGCACTGCAAAATGGTCGTAGGAGTAGTGAGCAAAAATCTCCGGCTGATTGGATTGGGGCCGGGACTGCTGCAGGGCCACCCTGTATCTCTCAAAGCGACCGGCCGAATCGGGTTCAAGCTCTACGGCCCGCCCAGCACAGATTTCAAGCCTCTCCATATTGTTCTCCCAGTAAGCCAGATCGACGCATGTCTCATAGGCTTCATAAAGCTCGGGGGCCTTCGCTATAACCTCGTCAAGAACCAGATAGGCCGAATCAAAACGGGATTCCCAGCCATGGATTCTGGCAAGGTAGAGTGCTGCATCGAAATACTCCTCATTCTCCTCCAGTAGATCGTATCCGATCTGTTTGGCGCCATTATAGTCGCCCGCAGCTGCAAGATCGCGCATCCGGGCAAACTCCTTTTCAGGATTGGACTGTTGAAGTCTGTCCTGGGCATACAACTGAACCTGCGAAAAGACGAATAGAGTGATAATAATGGATAGTCTCTGCATAAAATGTATCAATTCTTCCCGGAAAGGGACTTTACCATATCCACCATGATATTCAGATCAAATGGTTTGGTCAGATATGCACTGGCGCCAAGCTCTTCAGCATGGGCCCTGGTTTCATCATTGGTTATACCTGTAATTACAACCACGGGGATTTTTGGTTCCATCTGTGTGTTGATATGACGAATCAGTTCCAGTCCCTTGGTATAGGGCATATTGATATCAGTAATGACAAGATCGATCTCCTCTTCACCCAGGATTCTGATACCCTGAACTCCGTCCCCGGCTTTAAACACATCGTAACCCGCCTTCTTCAGGGAAATTTCAATGGTTCTCAGAGTCATTACATTATCTTCGCAAACTAGGATATTCATGGTTTTCTGATCATTTCTACGCAGCCTACTGCATAATGATTCGATGTTGTTCCAGGTTTTGGTCAATGGACAGAATAAATAGATAAATCCCGGGTTTCGTGTTCTGAATCTCTACCCAGCTGGTTGCCTCCTCAAGTCTCAAAGATAGGATCTCCTTTCCGAGCATATCCACCACCTTTAAATAAGCTTCCTGAAATGGCTCGGGTATGGTGATACAGAAACGATCCTTCCCGGGATTGGGGAAGATGGAGGAGCTCTCATGGAGAGGTGCATTCTCTGCTGACAAAGGATATCTCACATGCAGCTGAACCGGCACCAGTGTTGAGTATGTGGTTCCATCCTCCAGGTAGTACATAAAAAAATCATCCCCTCTGAAGCCGGGATCGGGATCGTAAAGAAAACTACCATCGGGATGGAGATAGAGATTACCGTGCTCTGTTCCACTCCCAAAGGAGAGCCGGACCTGCATTTTGTTTCCATCTATGTCAAAATCGTTGTGAAGCAATCCCCCTTCACTATCCGGCTCCAATATGTTCCCGGGAAAGAGATGAAAGGTATCGGCCATGCCAATGGGCGGAGAATTGAACTGCGGCAACATCTGT
>JAGLTY010000434.1 GCA_023135025.1 Bacteroidales bacterium
ATTATTGTGGAATCGGGACTGGAGAACTTCCGTATCGATCCTTCCCAGGGGACCCACTTCTTCCAAAACCTCACCTCCTTCCGGGTAGGGTATATGACCATCAATCCTTTTATCGGAGATGGCACCTACGATACCGCCTTCCTCGACCGGATGGAGGCGGTCTATGAAGATGCCCATGTTCGGCATGTGCGCTTCGACCAACCGCTGGAGATTCTGATCGACGGGAAGACCCACCGCGGTGCTGTGATGAAACCCAGGGACAATTAGTACCTGGGTTGGATTTTTTTTCAAACCAACAAAATAAGATTTAGCACTATCTTTGATAATATGATTCATTTAATGCTTAACAATGACGGATAAAGAGCTGAAAACTGAAAAATCCGATAAGAGAATTTACCTCTCCTCTCCGCATATGTCCGGGGGAGAAATAAAATATATCGAAGAGGCCTTCGAACAAAACTGGATTGCCCCCCTGGGTCCCAATGTGGATGAATTTGAAAAGACGGTTGCCGCTTACTGTGGGGTGAAAGATGCTGCAGCACTCAGCTCGGGAACGGCAGCCATTCACCTGGCACTTATTATCCTGGGTGTGAAGCCTGGAGATGAAGTGATCGCATCCTCCTTTACATTCTCCGGGACCGTAAACCCGGTGGCATACCTGGGGGCTACCCCGGTATTTGTGGACAGTGAGGAGGAAACCTGGAACATGGATCCCAATCTGCTGGAAAAGGCGATAAAAGAGAGAATCAGAAAAGGGAAGCAGGTGAAGGCTATTATACCGGTGCATCTTTATGGCATGCCGGCCAAGATGGAGGAGATACTTTCCATTGCCGGGAAGTATGATATTCCTGTGGTTGAGGACGCAGCAGAGGCGCTTGGCAGTCGTTTTTTGGAAAAACCGGCAGGCTCCTTCGGCAGGATCGCTGTTCTCTCTTTCAATGGCAATAAGATACTGAGTACTTCAGGAGGCGGGATGCTTCTTTCCGACGAGAGGGAGATCACTGAACGGGCCAGGTTTCTGGCGACCCAGGCCAGGGACAGGGCTTCCTGGTACCAGCACAGTCAGATCGGCTATAACTACAGGATGAGCAATATTCTGGCCGGTGTGGGGCGGGGACAGATGGAGGTGATTGACGAGCGGGTCAGACAGAGAAGGGAAAACCATTTTTATTACCGGGAGCAGCTGGAGCAGGTTGATGGAATCACTTTCCTGAAAGAACCCAATGATGCTTACTTCTCGAACCATTGGCTGACGACTATTCTGATTGATCCTGAAAAAACAGGGACAAGCAACAGACTGTTGATGGAAGAGATGGAGAGGCACAATATTGAAGCGAGGTATTTATGGAATCCCATGCATCTGCAACCGGTCTTTTCTCACTCTCCGGCCTACCTGAACGGAACTTCAGAGCGCCTCTTTCAACAGGGACTATGCCTCCCTTCGGGATCAAATATGACGGACAGCGACCGGGCCCGGGTCATGGATGTACTGCAGCGTACTCTAAACAAAAGGTAGCAGCATGCGTTAAGATAGGTGAATAGGACATTTTTAACCACTTGATTTAACATTATATAAAAAGATGAATAAAAGAGAGTTTTTAAAGAGATCGGCCATCCTTGGTGCCGGAACCCTGATTGCCCCTTCCATCGCCTCCTCCTGTATGAACAGTGCAGCTCAGTCGGGCGCCACGGCCTCGCTGGTGGTCCAGGGTGATGACGGTGCATTTATTCAGCCCCAACTGGGCTATGCTTTTGATGCCCTGGAACCCCATGTAGACGCCGCCACCATGGAGGTGCACTACGGGAAACACCATGCC
>JAGLTY010000435.1 GCA_023135025.1 Bacteroidales bacterium
CCCAGGTCGCGTCCGGCGGTATTGGCCGAGATGACCAGTTTTCGCTGCACATTTTCCCGGTTGATGGTATTGGGACCACTGGCAGATACCACGTCGGCCACATAACTTAATGGGATCCGGTTGCCATCATAGGTGTCGATAAGAGCGTCTTCGATGGCCTTTTTACTGTTTCGAAAGAGCTCACCGTACCTGACTACCAGGGGATAGTTGAGGTTTTCATCGTATACCTCCGCATATTTTTCACCGGCAATGGCGGTCTCCACAAATTGTGTAAGCTGGTTTTGAGAGATCCCGTAACGGGCCAGCATCTCTCTGCGGGGACGTATCTGGATCTGGGGAACCTCCACCAGCTGCTCCACGTTCAGATCCACCAGTCCTGGTATGCCAGAAATGGCTTCCTGGATATGGTTGGCCGTTTTGTACATGGTTCCAAGGTCGGTGCCAAACAGTTTGATAGCAATGCTTGCCCTGGTACCGGAGAGCATATGGTCGATGCGGTGGCCCAGCGGCTGACCGATGTTGAGGCTGACTCCCTGGATATGGGAGAGCCTCTCCCTTACCTCCTCCATGAAGGCTTCGTGATCCCTTTTTCCCAGGGTGTATGGTACATCAATTTCGGCCGAATTGGTTCCGCCATGACTGTGCTCGTTCAGTTCTGCCCTTCCGGTTCTCCGGCATACATACTTTACCTCGGCCACCTCCATTAACTCCTTATCGATCTGCTCAATGATCCGGTTGCTCTCATCCAGGGAGACACCGGGAAAAGTGACAGCGGTAATGGTGAGTGTTCCTTCGTTGAATTCGGGCAGAAAGGAGTTGCCGAACCGGGAGAAGAGGATCAGGGCAAAGACCAGCAGGCTGGCAGCCAGCAACACCACCTGGAGCCTCCATTTGATCAGTATATGCAGCGCCTTTTTGTACCAGCTGTTGAGGTGTTGTACCAGCTTGTTGCCTCCTCGCTCATCTCTCTCAAGTTGCCTCTTCCCGGTGAGCATATAACTGGAGAGCACCGGGGTGAGGGTGAGTGCCACCAGCAGTGAAGCAACCAGTGACACAATGAAGGTGATGCCAAGCGGCTTCAGCATGCGGCCCTCCATTCCCGCAAGGAAGAAGAGCGGGATAAAAGAGACAATAATGATCAGGGTGGCCTGGACAATGGAGGAGCGGATCTCCACAGAAGCCTGGTAGATCACCTTCAGAACCCCCTGCTGCTCCTTTTTGGGTTTTCGGTGGTTCTGTTTGAGACGTTTCAGCACATTTTCCACATCGATGATCGCATCATCCACCAGGGCCCCGATGGCAATGGCCATACCACCCAGCGACATGGTGTTGATGGTCAGCCCCAGCACCCTGAGTGTGATCAGCGACAACATCAGAGAGAGGGGAATCGCGACAAGTGAGATGAGTGTGGTGCGTACATTCAGCAGGAACAGAAACAGGATAATGGTCACAAACAATCCCCCCTCCAGCAATACCCGGAACACATTGGATACGGCAGTATTGATAAAATCGGCCTGACGGAAGATCTCCGAATTGATCTCCAGATCGCCTGGCAGGCTGGCTTCCAGTTCTGCCAGGGCAGATTCCACCTCACCGGTAAGGGTAAGGGTATTCACATTGGGCTGTTTTAGTATGGTCAGAATTACTGCGGGTTCGCGGTCCAGCCAGGCATCCCCGACGCGATCGGGATGGCCAATCTTCACTTCGGCCACATCGGCAATTTTTACAGGTTTGTCATTCCTGATTCTGATCACCGCGGAACCAATGTTGTCGGGATTGGTAGAGCGCCCGGTGGCCCTGACCGCATACTCCTGT
>JAGLTY010000436.1 GCA_023135025.1 Bacteroidales bacterium
GGTAGATCACCGACCTGTAATCGATGTCGCTGTTTCGTGAGAGACCGATCTCACAGGTGCGGCTGTTGGAATAGCCTGCCGAAAGCCGGTCCACCTGGAGCTTCAGGTTCCGGAGTGCCCAGGTGTTGATTTCCGGATGGGTGAAACCCTTGTCCCCGGCAAATCCACAGCAACCCACCTCTTCGGGGAAGACCGGATTCTCTGTACAGGCCCTGGCCACGGTCATAAATTTCTCCTCCAAACCCATTTTGGTACTGGTACAGGTCACATGGAAGGCAAGGGGCTCATCTGTTTTTTCCAGCTCCAGTCTGTCCAAAAGGTAATCGTGGATAAACTCCACCGGTTCGTAAAGGTTCAGCTTCTCTGTCATCACCCTTTTCATGCGGTGGGTGCATGGACTGGTGTCGCAGAGAACGGGGTACTCCCCGTTATTGCTGGCTTCTAGCAATGCCTTTTCCAACTCACCTGATTTGGCATCGGCAATATCGAAAAAGCCCTTGCTCTCCCAGGGGGTTCCGCAACAGAGGCTGTTCATGCCCTCAGGAAAGATCACCTCATAACCAGCCTTTCCCAGGACCTCCACAGTTACCTCCACCAGCGATTTCTTCTCTTTCACCTTGACAGCCGTCCCCATGCTCTGATTGATGCAACTGGGGAAGTAGACCACCTTTACCTTTTTGGGATCTCTGCTTCGGCCCGGGGCTGCCAGGTCGCTCTTCCTTACTGGCCGGGGCATATGATGGTCCCAGATCCAGATCTTTTTAAAGGGAACGATCCTGTTTACTACGGTCATGAATCCAAGTCCCAGCCTGATAAAAAAGTGAATCACTGGAAAGTGGTTGCCGATCCAGGTAGCTACAGGATTTCCAGGCCTCTTCCGCGCATTGTTGCGTGCACGCAGGTGTTTGATCATCACACCGGTATCGATGGAGAGGGGACAGGTAACGGCACAGAGTCCGTCTCCGGCACAGGATCCCTCTCCCTGGTAACCAAACGATTTGGTAAGATTTCGGATTTGTTGCATATTATCTCCGGAACGGCTCAGAGTCTCTATTTCACGCTGAACCACAATCCGCTGGCGAGCCGAAAGGGTGAGACCATTGGTCAGACAGTTGATCTCGCAAAAGCCACATTCAATGCACTGGTCCACCGCTTCATCGATCACCGGCATCGGTTTGAAATGTTTCAGATGCAGCTCCGGGTCCTCCGAGATGATCACATCGGGATTCAGGATGCCCGTGGAATCAAAGGCCTTTTTGATCTCCTTCATATATCCGTAAATCTCTTCACCCCATTCATAGGCGACAAAGGGTGCCATATTGAGTCCCGTGCCATGCTCGGCCTTCAGCGATCCGTCATATTTGTCCACAATCAGCCGGGTGAGCTGAAAGATCATATTTTCGTATTGTTTCAGCTCATCACTGTTATGGAAGTCCTGGGCAAATATAAAGTGGAGGTTCCCATCCAGTACATGGCCGTAGATCACTGCATCTTCATAACCAAGCCTGTCCAGCATGGTTCGAATATCAATCACGGCAGCAGTCAGGTGTTCTGCACCTACAGCCACATCTTCAATAATCACACTGGTTCCCGGCTTTCGCATTCCACCCACAGAAGGGAACACTCCCTGGCGTACATTCCAGTAGTCTGTAATCTCCTTCAGATCGGATGTGACTTCAAAATCACGTACCAGTTCAAATCCCGAGAGTGCCTTTTCGGTCCTTTCGATCAGGGCATCCAGCGCCTCCTGGCTCTCCTCCTCCAGGTCGATCAGAAGGGCAGTTACCCCATTGTCGAGCGATTTGATA
>JAGLTY010000437.1 GCA_023135025.1 Bacteroidales bacterium
TTACCACACTGTTTCAAGGCGGTCTCCAGCGGTACCGTTTGCGGGATCAGCTTCCGGCTTTCGGCAGTTTTAATCTCCAGTTGGGGGTGTATCACCGCACACCAGAGGTCGTCCGGGTATGGAATGTGCTTGATATCGAGGGGATCGTAACTGCGAATCAGGGTCACACCGCCCAGCAGGGCAGGGGCGATGTTATCGGCATGGATGGATCCGCTGGCCACTTTTTCGCCCTCCATGGCATAGGGGATCAGGGCAGCTGTTTCAAAGGGGGAGCCCAGCAGTTCGTTGATCCCTACCACGGCTGCCACACAGCTGGCCGCACTGGAGCCCACTCCGCTGCCGGGATGGATCTTTTGGGTAAAGACCAGGTCGAAACCCTCCGGGTGACCCAGCTCCCTGAGCAGGGATGAAGCTGCTACGGCGGCTACATTTTTTTCCGGATCGGTGGGCAGGTTGCACTCCGTTTCATTGATCAGCGTCAGCTTCCCGGTACTGTTTTTCCGGATGATCATCTCATCGCCGGGCGATTCCAGGGCAAACCCCAGCAGGTCAAATCCCGGTCCCACATTGGAGACGGTGGCCGGTCCGAATACTTTTATCTCATCGCTTCTCATTGGTTCTCCTGCAGCTTATTATAAGTTTCAACGGTAAAATCGGTCAGCGATCTGATCTTCAGGTCAGCTGCACCAAACCGCTCCTGGTCAAATTCTGACCGGTCGGGCATGGCCACCACTTTCATACGGGCCGCTTTGGCTGCAATTACCCCGTAGAACGAGTCTTCGAAGACCAGGCAGCGGGTGGGGTCAACCTTTAAAATGGCGGCTGTACGCAGGAAGACCTCCGGGTGTGGTTTCCCCGGCATCTCAACGGCAGCTGAAACCAGCAGATCAAACGACTCTCTGAGTCTGTGTTTCTCCATGACCGCATCAATATGATCCTGAGTGGAGCAGGTGGCCAGTGCCACAGGCAGCCCCATCTCCCTGAACATTCCGATCAGCTCCCTGGCCCCCTCCATCAGGGGAACCTCTCTCTTCATGGTCTCCACCATGCGCTGGTCATACTCTTCCATCAACGCTCCGGGATCTTTTCCATCAATGGGGAACCGGGCCGACCAGTGTGCCACCATCTCCTCGGTCCGGAGTCCCCTGGTCTGTACCAGCAGTTCGTCGGTCAGATCGATCCCCAGCTCAGCAAAGATGGCCCGCTCGGTAAGCTGCCAGTGACGCTCCGAATCGATCAGGATCCCATCCATATCCAGTATAACAGCCTCTATTGTCATGCTCACTTCGTTTTTTAAACGTTTGCGACTCTGATCACATCCGCAAAGACACCTGCTGCGGTGACCTCTGCCCCGGCACCATACCCTTTGACAATCAGGGGCAGTTCGCGGTACCGGTCGGTGGTAATCAGGATAATATTGTTGCTGGCCTCCAGGGGGTGGACCGGGTGGGAGGAATCCACCTCTACCAGTCCCATTTTCCCTTTGCCATTTTCAAGTGTGGCCAGGTAGCGCCACTTCAGCCCTTTTTCCTCTATCTCAAGGCGCCTCTCTTCAAACTCCCTGTCCAGTAATTTAACTCCTTCCCAGAATGCCTCCTGGCTCCCTTCAAAAAGTGCTTCCGGCAGAAATGGTTTCACCTCTATATCTTTCTCTTCAAGCCGGTAGCCCGACTCCCGGGCAAGGATCAACAGTTTTCGTTTCACGTCGGTACCACTCAAATCGAGCCGGGGATCGGGCTCTGCGTACCCCTCCTCCATGGCCATCCGTATGGCTCTGCTGAAGGAGATTTCACTGCTC
>JAGLTY010000438.1 GCA_023135025.1 Bacteroidales bacterium
GGGCTTCAGGTTTCATTTGCGGGAAGAAGAGCACCTCCTGGATGCTGCTCTGGTTGGTCATGAGCATCACCAGCCGGTCCATGCCCAGGCCCATTCCTGAGGTGGGGGGCATACCGTACTCCAGGGCACGTACAAAGTCCATATCGATGAACATGGCCTCGTCGTCCCCTTTTTCAGAAAGTTTTAACTGATCCTGGAACCTCTCCAGCTGGTCGATGGGATCGTTTAGCTCGGTGTAGGCGTTGCATAGCTCTTTGCCGTTGACTATCAGCTCAAATCTTTCGGTGAGTTCCGGGTTGTCGCGGTGCTTTTTGCAGAGGGGCGACATCTCCACAGGGTAGTCGGTAATAAAGGTGGGCTGGATCATATGAGGTTCGGCCTTTTCTCCAAAGATCTCATCAATGATCTTGCCTTTGCCCATGGTGTCGTCCAGCTCCACGTTCAGGCAATCGGCCACATCTCTCAGTCCGGGTTCATCCAGTCCTGCGATATCGTATCCTGTACTCTCTTTAATGGCCTCGATCATGGTGATCCGCTTGAAGGGCCTTTTGAAATCGATCTCCTCTTCTCCCACCTGAACTTTGGTGGTCCCGTGCAGATCGAATGCCACCTTCTCGATCATCTCCTCTGTGAAATCCATCATCCATCTGTAGTCCTTGTAGGCTACATAGATCTCCATTACCGTAAACTCCGGGTTGTGGGACCGGTCCATCCCCTCGTTCCGGAAGTCCTTGGAGAATTCATACACGCCATCATACCCTCCTACGATCAGTCTTTTTAGATAAAGTTCATTGGCGATTCGCAGGTAGAGGGGGATGTCCAGAGAGTTGTGATGGGTAATAAAGGGGCGGGCTGCAGCACCACCGGGAATGGGCTGAAGAATTGGTGTTTCCACCTCCAGGTAACCTCTTTCGTTGAAGAGGTTCCTCAGGGTGCTGAAAATCTGTGTCCGTTTTCTGAAAAGTTCCCTCGATCCTGGATTGACAATCAGGTCGACGTAGCGCTGACGGTACCGGTATTCGGCATCGGTGACTGCATCAAAAACTTTTCCATCGGCCTCCTTCACAATGGGCAGGGGCCTGATGCATTTGCTAAGGATCACTAACTCTTTTACATGGACAGAGATTTCGCCCACCTGGGTTCGGAATGCATACCCCCTGATACCAATAATATCCCCAATATCGAGCAGTTTCTTAAAAACTGTATTGTAGAAGGTTTTGTCCTCATCAGGACATAGATCGTCACGACGCAGATAGATCTGGATTCGTCCCGAGGAGTCCTGAATCTCGGCAAAGGAGGCGCTTCCCATGATGCGTCTGCTCATGATCCTACCTGCCAGGGTAATATCTTTCAGAGCCTCTTCATTCTCCTCAAAACCGGATATGATTTCAGCTGCATGATGAGTGATCTTAAACAATTCCGGCGGATAGGGATTGATTCCAAGTTTTTTGATCTCTTCCAGGGAATTTCTCCTGATTTGTTCCTGTTCGCTGAGCCCGGGATTGTGCATTTCTCTATTTATTTTTCCGGTCACAAAGGTATAAAAAAGATTATGTTAATTTTGCAGGGAGAGGGGGGGGAGGATGCCTGCCGGATTTCCAAAAAACCATGAATAAAAACTGGGTCATAAAAGCGCCGGGCAATGAAGAAGAGATCACTTCGTTGGCCAGTGAACTGGGCATTGAAAGGCCCCTTGCCCAGTTACTTACCCAGCGTAATATCAAAACCTACAAGGAGGCTAAGGAGTTTTTTCGTCCCGATCTCTCCAATCCCCATGATCCTTTCCTGATGAAGG
>JAGLTY010000439.1 GCA_023135025.1 Bacteroidales bacterium
AGCAGCTTCCGACTACCTGGGGATTGCTCCGGAGCGTCTGGAAGGGGCGCTGAATACGCTTTTCGGTCGGAAAGGGGAGGATGTGGTACAACTCAATATTAAAGCACTGAAGGCGGGTAAGCAAGCACAAAAGAAATAATTTATGTTCACACAGAAAGACCTTCAGCAGATCCGTTCCAAAGGGATCAGTATTGATGATATCAATCAACAGATTAAACATTTCCAGCACGGTTTTCCGCCCGCAGATATCACCATGCCGGCCACACCCGGAAAGGGCGTAATGCTGCTGACCGAGGGAGATCAGGAACATTTCAAGAATATCTACCTGGATAATGCTCCCGATAACCGGATCATCCGCTTTGTTCCAGCCTCCGGCGCAGCCTCCAGGATGTTTAAATCGCTCTTTAATGCCCTTGAAAAACTGGAGGGTAAAGAGCTGACGGAGCAGCAGGAGTGGATCGCAAATAAGAAGGATATAAAGCGTTTTTTTAAGAAGCTGGAGAGCTATCCCTTTTACGAGGATCTGTCGCAGCAGGAGGAGGTAGAACCTGTCAGGATTCTCCTCCAGTTGCTGGGCAGGGAGGGGCTTCACTATGGAAACAAACCGAAGGGTTTGCTAAAGTTCCATAAATACAGTGAAACAGACCGGAGAACCGCATTTGAGGAGCATATCAGAGAAGCGGTGAAGTATTGTGGCAGTCGGGACGGGATGGTCAGGATGCACCTGACCGTTTCATCAGATCATCTGGATGGGTTCCAGACTGAGGCGGCCCGGATTTTGCCGAAGATCGAAAGGGAGACAGAAGTGACCATCGATCTCTCTTTCTCATTTCAGAAACCTGAGACCGATACCATTGCTGTGGATTCGGAGAATGAACCTTTTCGTAATCCCGACGGCCGTTTGCTATTCAGACCGGGCGGTCATGGTGCATTGATCCGGAACCTGGATGCCCTGGATGGGGATATTGTTTTTATAAGCAACATTGATAATGTGGCACCCGACAGGCTGAAAAATCTGAGGGTAAAACAGAAACAGGTACTCGGTGGTGTTTTACTGGAGATCCGGTCAAAGATTTTTTACTACCTGCAGCAGCTCAGTGGGGATGAGAAGCCGGAGAAGACCCGTCTCGACAGTATGGTTACCTATCTGCATGAACGGTTGGGGATTGCCATCCCCGAAATGCTGGATAGCTGGGATGTTAATGAGTTGAAAAAATGGCTTATTGCGACCATGAACAGACCCATCAGGGTGTGCGGAATGGTCCGGAACGAGGGGGAGCCGGGCGGAGGTCCCTTATATGTACGTTCAGAATCGGGCGAAGTGACTCTCCAGATTGTCGAGTCATCCCAGATCGATATGGAGGATCAAAAGAAGGCACAACTGGTGCAGGGGTCGACCCATTTTAATCCGGTGGACCTGGTTTGCAGTCTTCGCGATTACAGGGGAGAGAAGTTTAACCTTACCCGATTTGTGGACCACAATACTGGATTTATTTCAGAAAAATCGGTGGGAGGGAGGTCGCTGAAGGCCCTGGAGCTTCCCGGTCTCTGGAATGGCTCTATGGCGGGGTGGCTCACCCTCTTTGTAGATGTGCCGGTTGAGACCTTTACGCCGGTCAAAACTATTTTTGACCTGGGGCGAAAGGAGCACAGGGTTTGACTTCCTCCCCTCCTTGAAAGAAGGGGATTCCTTAGCTTCTATGAAGCCATGGGCAATACTTCCTCACGGGTTCTTGCAGGTTCCTGCTGCCGACCGCTACTGCGGTTCGCTTGACAGGCGATCCCCGTCTG
>JAGLTY010000044.1 GCA_023135025.1 Bacteroidales bacterium
CGGATGTAGTCGAATGCTGGAAACTGACAGGGGCTGAATAGCTGAAAGATCTCCGCCGAAACATAAGGTTTGATCTTTTGAAAATCGTTGTAACGGATCCTGATGCGGTTCCTTACATACTTCTCATAGTCGATTGCCTGGTCAAACAGGTTAAACCCCTCCACCTCTTTCTGGTACCTCAGCCGGTAGTAAATGGTGATAAAATCCAGTCGCCCCCTGTACCTCAGATCAAGGTTGTAGCGCGTCAGGTTTTCATAACTGTTATCCTTTTTTCTATCTCTGGTAAACCTGTATCCACCCTCCAGGGCAAAGTTCCTGTTGATCCGGTAACGCACTCCGGCCTCAGTGAAATAGTTATTGATTTCGCTGATATTGTGTTTAAACCTGATCTCCTCTCCCAGTGAGAGGGTCCAATCCTTTCCAAATGTTTTTTCAACAGCAGCCCCTGTCCATAAGTGAAGGTCCCGGACCACCTTTGTCTCCTGTGCGGCAAGCTGGTTTGTTAAAAAGAGCAGAAGGACAGGCACCATAAGCCGGAACAAAAAGCCTGAATATCTCAAGAGTTGACTATTTTTCATCTATAATCAGTTCTGGATACATGGAGTTGGGCGTGGTTACAACCACTTGATCGAAGGTCATCTGAAAGGTGTCGGCAGCCCAGTGTTCCCTGTTCATGTTCCAAACATCATACACACTGTTCTCCAGGCTCTCTGAATTTGCAACATGTATAGAACCGTGGTGAGGAAAATCGTAGCAATCACCATACCTGATCCCGATTCCGTTCCTGATAAAGCTGCATGATTCTATTTCAACATGGTGGTTCGGACTGCTGTAACCCAGTTCAAGTCCCTGTCCACAGTTGATAAAGAGTGAGTTGGTAATCCGGTGCAGCTTTACGGCAGAATGGCCGCTGGAAAGGGCGGCTCCCTCATGGAAATTGGATTCGAACCTGCTATTGGTAATAATCACCTCTCCACCTCCGCTGGCCCCGCTGTCGAGCCCGTCATCCTTGGCAAACATAAAAACAGAGTTGCTGATCACCGCATTGGTTTCGTCCAGGTAGAGTCCGTCATTATCCTCATCCCTGTAGTCATCACTATCGTCGGGAAAATCGGTAAAGACACAACGATCCATCAGAAGTTCCGATTGATTCATCTGTCCCCCGGTTTTGGCTCTCTGTATCAGACAATCGGTCAGTTCCAGGGCGGATGAAACCGGATAGAAGATCTGTCCCACGTGGTCGGTTATGTAACAGTGATCCAGTGCCAGCTCCCCGTTTTCGCTATAGAAAAGTGCCTGCCGGTGTGCATGGCCATAGTTGTAATCCCCTTCGGTATGGTGACCGCTTCGGCAGAAGATGGTGTAAGTGGCCTCCAGCCGGTTACCGGCCGAGGTTCCAATGAACCCGCCCCAATAGGCCTCATCATCACTACAGGTAATGGTTACAGGGGTGTTGGCCGAACCTGCAAAAAACAACAATCCGTTGTTGCGGATATTGACTTCAGGATCGATGGTGATAAAGGTGCCACCGCCAATGCTCAGTGTAATCCCTTCAGGAATGGTCAGTTCTCCTGGAATATTGATATAACTTCCGGCCGGAATATGTCTATCGGCTTCAAGTTCACCGCTCAGTAATAAGGGAGGATTGTCGATACTGTTGATATTCACAAGAAAGTTCCTGTGATCAATCTTCAATGCGATCTCACTGTCATCTCCCGGGATCTGTACTGAACCCACACCCCGTTTGATTCTGAACTGAGAGGAACCAATTTCTGCATCCAGATTATCATCTGAAACTGTAAGCTCCTCACCAACCAGGACAATCAGCGGTATGGCAATATTTGCAGGAACAGAGGGAGGATGTACCAATTTAACCGGTTGATCCCCGAGCTCTCCGTTTTCAGGGACCAGTGGGGTCCATGGGGGCAATCCCCATTCAGGATTACCCCGTTCCGGATCGAGGATCACCAAACGGATCACCTCTGGGGAGTTTTGATCCGATCTTTTCAGGTAAATCTCAATCCTGTAGTATCCGGCCGTGTGCAGTTCGAGAATCTTCCGGTCATCGGTTTCTGACCCGTTCACCAGCACCCGCTCCACCATTTTTCCCATGTAGGAACTACAATCAACTACCATTCCACTGGTATAGTCCTCCTTGTCGACCAGATCATCCAGGGTCAGATCCGAAGGAATTGTGTTGCACGAAAACAGGAGTGCAAACAGTGTGAATAGAACGATGCCAATATATCTCATTGTTGAATCTTCCTAAGTTCCTCTTTCATATTCCCAAGTCTCTCCTTTAGAAACGCCTTTTTCTCCTCCATATTCCTTTCCCATAATTCGATGGTGGTTTCATGCTGGTCGTATTGGGATTGCGAAACCATCTCCTCATCTGTATAGAAGGGGGTCAGTTCCTTTTTCACCTGCGCAAACAGGTCATCGAAATCTTCCGGATTCATCTTCTCTACCATACCGGCAAGGCAGCTTTCATAGCGGGTATAGAGAAACGGATCCATGGCAATGGCATAATCCAGGTCATCTTCGATGGAGAAGATCATCTTCTCACCTATCTCATCCAGAATATCCTGGTGGGAACCATAATAGCGGTCGCCAAACAGTTTACCTGTACCCCAGGTGATGCCCACTTCATGCGGATAGTTTCTGAAGAGGTCATCATAATCCCAGGGAATGATGCTGAAGCGGATTTGATCCTGCCGGATTAAGGCATAGAAGTATATCTCATCTGTATAATCGCCATTTTGCAGCAGGTAATCAATACCCATCTTCCGGAAATACTGCTCCAGATCCAATCTTTGATTCAATGCATCATAGAGTGCTTCTCCCTGGAGAAGGGTAAGGTTGGCGTAGATCTCCCTGAACCTTGTTTCATAGCTTTCCCTTGGAATGAAATGGAAGGAGGGTGCATATTCAGCATCTACAATGCTATTGTAGTATCCCCGGCGAAGAATAAATTCTGAACCACACTCCATATAGTATTTTTCAGGATCTTCCACCAGCAGATAGATTCCCTGCGTGGCTCCATTAATTTTCAGCTCCACATATCTGTAAAACAGTGGCATAATCTCCTGCTTCTCCAGAATGCCAAACCCAATCCGGTTCTCTATATAGGTATAATCCATGGCCATGGCAATCAACTTGAAGCGGGTAAGAAGCTTTCTCTCTGATCCGTTCCCTCCTGAGATGGAGATCGGTTCATTTAAGATCACCGTAAAACTCTTCCGCTGAAACCTCAGGGCACTTTTGCCGCGGGTTCTGATTTCATCCAGAGCCAGTGGCTGATCATCCAGAAGAAACGCCATGCCAGGTTCTTCAATAGTATAGGATGTATCCCTGCTGTTATAGATAAACTCCTGCATTTCGGGCGTGACCGACAGTTCAAACACCTCTCCTATATTGATCGGCAATTCAACCTCCTTATAGCAGGAGGATAGACCCATCAAAACAATGGTCAGTATGATTAGTCTGAAATGAGTCACTTTGCCCCTTTAATAATGTAACTGCAAAGAAAGTAAAAATGGCGCATATGAAACCGTTCTGTTAGAGGATATGACTATATTCGTAACTCTCATTTTAAACAAATATTGCATGAAATTTTGTCCGGTTCTCTCAGCTTCTCTACTCCTGTTTTCAGTAATACTTTCGGCTCAGCAGCCAGACTGGGAAGGAGGGTATGCCGACGGATGCACCTCCATCACTCTCGGAAAAGGAGCGACCATCGACGGGTCGGTGATCACCTCACATACCGACGACAGTCACCGCACCCGCTCCTGGATGGATGTTGTTCCGGCCCAAAAACAGCCTGGCAATGCCACAACCACCATGTATAAAAGGGTGGCCTGTGACTCATTTGCCATGCCAACCTATTGTCATCTCCCCATTGGCGAGATTCCTCAGGTAAGGGAGACCTACCAGTTTCTCAATACAGCCTACCCTTCCATGAACCAGTACCAGCTGGGTATTGGAGAATCCACCTTCGGTGGAAGGGAGGAGCTGCAGTCCGACGCCGGACTGATTGACTGCCAGCGGCTCTGCCGCCTGATGCTGGAGCGTTGCAAAACAGCACGGGAGGCTATTGAACTGGCAGGAGAGCTGACAGCACAATATGGCTGGAACGATTATGGAGAGTGTCTGACCATTGCAGGTAAGAGAGAGGTTTGGCACCTCGAAATGATGGGTCCGGGAGAGGGAAAGGTCGGTTCGGTATGGGTGGCCCAGCGGGTGCCTGATGACCATGTTGCAGTCAATGCCAATGCCAGCACCATCAAGGAGATTGACCTGGAGGATGGGGACCACTTTATGGCCAGTAAAAATATTTACAGTGTGGCCGCGGAAGCGGGCTGGTGGTCGGAAGGGGAGCCCTTTGTGTTCTGTTATGTTTATGCCCCTCACAGCCGAACCTCACTGGCAGCCAGGAGAAGAGAGTGGAGAGTATTCGATCTGCTGGCTCCTTCACTGAAACTTGATCCCAATGCTGAGAACCACCCCTTTTCTGTAAAACCTGACACTCTGGTCTCGCTGGTAGATTTAAGGATGCTCTTCTCGGACTATTACGAGGGAACCCCCTTTGATATGACCAAAGATATGGTGGTAACCGACGAGCAGGGGCAGAGTGTTATCTCACCACTGGCCAATCCACACCTGCCATATGATATGAACAAGCTTTTTCGAATCAATGGTGGATGGGGATGGCGCGGAGAGAGAACCATTGCACGGTGGTACACCATGTATGCCACCATTATACAGTGCCGGGAGTGGTTGCCCGATGAGATAGGGGGAGTGGTCTGGCTGGCCCAGGACAATGTGGCCACCTCCATCTATGTGCCGGTTTACTGTTCGGGAAGTGATCTTCCTGCATCTTATAAAACCCCGGGGCGTCCCAATGGGTACAGTAGGGAATCAGCCTGGTGGGCCTTTAACAGGTTGGGGACACTCACTGCACAGCGATGGGGCGACATGCGTTACGATGTAAACGGGGTGTGGGACAGTTGGCAGGAGGAGCTCTTTGACGAACAGGCAGCTATTGAGGAGCAGGCGCTGGAGCTCTACAAAAGGGGAAAAAAGGAGGAGCTTGTCAACTACCTGACGGGACATACCATGGAGTGGGGCAACAGAGTAGTGGAGAAAGCATGGGAGCTGGGTGATATGTTGTGGACCAGGTATGATGAAAAATTTTAAGATATGAGCAGTAACATGAATAGTCGTGGATTTGCAAGCGACAACAATGCAGGTGTACATCCCAGAATTCTGGCAGCACTTACAGAGGTAAACGGGGGACATGTGGTTGCCTATGGGGATGACCCCTATACAGAGAGGGCAACCGCTGAGATCAGGGCAATCTTTGGAGAGGAGACAGGTGTCTTTTTTGTGTTTATCGGTACCGCCGCCAATGTGCTGGGACTCTCAACTGTGACGCAACCCTATCATGCAGTCATCTGTCCCGAAACAGCACACATCAATGTGGATGAATGTGGCGCCCCGGAGAAGTTTTCAGGCTGTAAACTACTGACCTGCAACACACCCGATGGGAAGCTGACGGTCGATATGATCGCTTCTCATATGCATGGTATTGGCTTTGAACATCATGTGCAGCCAAAGGTGGTCTCCATCACACAGGCCACTGAGTTGGGTACAGTATATACAATCGATGAGATCAGGGAGATTGCCAACTACACACACGACCACGGCATGCTGCTCCATATGGATGGGGCCAGGATCAGCAATGCAGCTCTGTCGCTGGATTGCGGACTCTATGAGATGACAGGCGGGGCAGGGGTGGATGTACTCTCCTTCGGGGGAACCAAAAACGGGATGATGTATGGTGAAGCGATCATCTTTTTCAACAAATCCCTTTGCGAAGATTTCAAATACCGCCGGAAACAGGGAATGCAACTGGCCTCAAAAATGCGATACATTGCTGCCCAGTTCAGTGCTTTCCTGGAGAATGACCTCTGGAAAGAGAATGCCAGACATGCCAACCTGATGGCACAGAAACTTTATGCAGCTGTCAAAGATATTCCAGGGGTATCAGTAACCCGCCGGGTGGAGTCCAATGCTCTGTTTGCGACACTTCCTCCACAAATAATCCCGGCACTGCAGAAGGAGTTCTTCTTCTATGTTTGGGATGAGGAGCGTTCGGAAGTAAGGTGGATGTGCTCATTTGATACCACCGAAGAGGATATCGAATCTTTCGCCTCCATTCTCAGCTCACTGCTTTAGCCGGGGGAGCAGCAGAGAGCTGTCCCCATAGCTGAGGAACCTGAAGTTCTCCTTCAGTGCATATGCATACACCCTCTTCCAATCCTCGCCAATCCATGCAGCAATCAACAGTAGCAGTGTGCTTCCCGGCATATGGAAATTGGTAAGCAGGCCGCTGATGGTTCTGAACCGGTATCCCGGCACAATCATCAGCTGGGTAGAGAAGTGCAAATGTTCCAGGTCGTGCAGTTTACAGAACCCGAGCAGCGATTCAATACTCTCTGACAGAGGAATAGTCTGCGGAAGCTTCTCATTCTCCCACTGTACAATGGCCAGGGATGATGGGTTGGATGGGGCCTTCTCTTTTATTTTAATACCCAGCCAGTAGAGCGATTCCAGGCTGCGGGTGCTTGTGGTGCCCACTGCGATCAATCCATCGTTCCTTTTCAGCCACCGCTCCAGGAAACTCCTGGTTACCACCACCAGTTCCGAATGCATGGAGTGGCTCCTGGCGTTCTCCTCCTTGATCGGGACAAATGTACCGGCACCCACATGGAGGGTGATATTTTCCATCCGAACCTCCGATTGCTCCAGCTGCTGCATCATCTCACTGGTAAAATGGAGTCCGGCCGTGGGTGCTGCTACCGAACCATTGTTCATGCTGTAGATAGTCTGGTAACGCTCCCTGTCGCTCTCCTCTGCATCCCGCTTCAGATAGGGTGGGATCGGTGTACTCCCCGACTGTTCAATAATCTCTCCAAAGGTCACCCCGGGATGACGCCATCGAAACGACACCATAAATCCATCCCCGCTTCTCTCCTTCAGAAATGCCTCCAGCTTTACTTCTGCACCATTGATATGGGTTTTCAGGGAGACCGGACCTCTTTTCCATTTCTTAACATTACCCACCAGACAGAGCCATGTGGCTGTGGTTTCGGCCTGGAAAGCCAGCTCATAATCGGCAGGATCGATCGGTACAAGACAGAAGATCTCAATGCGGGCGCCACTCTCCTTTCTGAATCTGAGACGGGCCTGGATCACCCTGGTGTTGTTGAAGACCAACCATGGGTCACCAGGCAGGTGTTCTGGCAGATGGCTGAAACGGTCGTGGGAGATGGTTCCCCCTTTGTAGAGCAGCAGTTTAGAGGCTGATCTGTCGGCCAGGGGATACCTGGCAATGCCCGATTCGGGCAGGTCATACTTGAAATTCTCAAGACGGATGGAGGATGGCTCAGCCATGGTTTATTAATGATGTCCGCAAAATTAACTATTTTTGCATAGTTCTTTAAAATTTTGCAGTAGTTGATCCTGTCGCTGCAGGCTTCGGCCTGTGGAGGAAAGTCCGGGCAGCTCAGGGTGCCGCACTGTTGAAAAACAGATGTCTGTGAAGGCATGGGTGCAAAGAAGAAAATAACCGCCTCCTCACGGGGGTAAGGGTGAGAAGGTGGGGTAAGAGCCCACCGGTGTGGCGGGTGACCGTTGCAGCTGTTTGTCCTGCGGGCTGAAAGGCCATGTATACCCGTATAATAAAAGCTACCCGCTTCTGCCGGGGGGTAGGCCGCTCAGAAAAATGACAGGGATCCTGCTTATGGAGGATACAGAACCTGGCTTAACAACTACTGCATTTTTTACTCCACAACAGGTTTCTCAAAGAGAGAGGGATCCAATACCTTATTGAATTCGACGGTTTCAATGGTGATGGTGCTCACAATCTGGCCTGCCATTTTGGTAACAAGATAGTGCGGCGTCGGGATTCCTTTTACATTTTTATAATCCTTCATCTCCACTTCAATGTCTGTTTCTGAACCACCCGCCATCTGAATGGACTTGATCTTCGAGATCAGGAAGGTCTCTTTGCTGATGCAAAGGGTCATCTCATCACCTTCAGCAGTAACAACTTTTATCATATGTGCAGATCCGTCTTCAGTGACACCTAATAGTTCAACGCTCTTTCCCTTCGCCTTATAGTCCCAGAGCGGACTATCAAATTCTGCCTGGCTCAATATGGATTGAAGTTCATTGCTACCCATTTCCTGGGGTTGGGTAATGCCCATGGCCGGTGCATACATCCATCCCGTTGTGCCGTTATAGGTCTGGATAATCTTTGATCCTGCAAAATCCGCTTCTACCCGAATGTTATTGGGCCTTGACTGGTAGAGTTTAAAACCGGTCTCTATTCCCATGGCAGCTAAGGTGTTTTTGCCGGATATGGTGATGGAGGTGATCTTTTCCATTTTCTCCTGGGCAGAGGCCTTATAGTGATCATTCAATATCTTATCCAGGTTCTGTGCTGAGAGGGAGGAGAGTGTAAAAGCTAGAATTGCGAAAGAAATAGTAAGTATGCGCATGGGATTTTTTTTTAGTTATAATCAAATTTACATATTTATTATGACATCTCTAAGCATGGTCAGTTTTCGCAGCAGTTCGTCCAACAGTTCCAAATGAAGCATGTTGGCGCCATCCGATTTCGCTTTTGAAGGATCGGGATGAGTCTCCAGGAAAATGCCATCTACACCAACTGCTATCCCTGCCTTTGCTAAACTTTCGATCAATTCAGGCTTACCCCCCGTCACACCACTGGCCTGGTTGGGTTGCTGCAAAGAGTGGGTTACATCCAGGATGACCGGGTAACCAAATTGCTGCATCTCAGGTATTCCCCTGAAGTCAACCACCAGGTCCTGGTATCCAAAAGTGGTGCCCCGCTCTGTGATCAACACCCTGTTATTGCCCGATTCGACCACTTTATCCACGGCAAACTTCATGGAATCCGGTGAAAGAAACTGTCCCTTTTTAACAGATACGGCACGACCGGTCTTGGCACATGCCACAAGGAGATCGGTCTGCCGGCACAGGAAGGCCGGTACCTGTAGAATATCTACAAATTCAGCCGCTTTTACGGCCTCTTCCGGAGTGTGAACATCGGTGATTACGGGTAGGGAGAATTGCGCTCCCACCTCCTTCAGGATTTTCAGGGCTTTCTCATCACCAATCCCGGTAAAAGAGTCAATACGGGAGCGGTTGGCCTTTCTGTATGAGGCTTTGAAAACAAAAGGGAGCTGATATTTCTCACTGAGTCCGTTGATATGTTCAGCGATATTCATCACCATATCCCTGCCTTCCACAACACAGGGTCCGGCGATCAGAAGAAACCCATCTCCCTCATCAAAGCGGATGGAGGGGATCACACCTTTAAAATCTTTATTTCTTGCCATAATTCTTCATCTCTTTCCACAAATTATCGAGCCGTTTGCGCATCTCCTCTTCACGGAGATTCTCCCCCGGCTGGAAAAATTGCAGCGATTCCAGCTCCTCCGGAAGGTAGTTTTCCCGGACAAAATGATCTTTGTAATTGTGAGCGTACTGGTAATTTTCACCATACCCAAGCTCCTTCATCAGCGATGTTGGTGCGTTCCTTAAATGGAGCGGTACGGCCAGATTTCCTGTTTTCTGCACTGTTTGCAGTGCCTGGTCGATGGCTGCATAGGCAGAATTGCTTTTGGGCGAGGCGGCCAGGTAGATGGTTGTTTCAGAGAGTATGATCCTGGCCTCGGGCATCCCTATCATATGCACCGCCTGGAAACAGTTGGTTGCCATCAACAGGGCATTGGGGTTGGCCAGGCCAATATCTTCTGATGCCAGTATCACCAGCCTCCGGGCTATAAATTTCACATCTTCGCCACCGGCAAGCATCCTGGCCAGCCAGTAGACCGCTGCATCGGGATCACTCCCCCTGACCGATTTGATAAATGCGGAGATAATATCATAATGCATCTCTCCATTTTTATCATAGATGGCCATGTTCTCCTGAAGCCGGTCGGTGACCATCTCATCGGTAATCTCAATGACCTGCTCCATTTTAAAATCTTCACCTGAGCTCTCCGATTTGACCACCACCTCCAGGGTATTTAGAAGCTTCCTGGCATCCCCTCCGGAGTATTGAAGCATCGCCTTGTTTTCATGGATTTTGATCTTCAGTTTTTTCAGGTAGGGGTCCTTCTCCAGTGCGCGTTTTAGTAACGATTCAAGGTTCTCCTTCGACAGCGGATTCAGGATATAGACCTGGCAGCGGGAGAGCAGCGGCGATATCACCTCAAATGATGGATTTTCGGTGGTGGCCCCGATCAAGGTAACAATGCCCTGTTCAACTGCTCCCAGCAGGGAGTCCTGTTGTGATTTTGAGAAGCGGTGAATCTCATCAATAAAGA
>JAGLTY010000440.1 GCA_023135025.1 Bacteroidales bacterium
TGAACATTAACCGCCGGGCTGAATTTGCCGATGGAGGCATTTGGCTGGGAAGAGCCTCAGATAAGCCCTGTGACCACGATCTTGACATTGTAAGGTTTGATGATATGAATAACCGTACCCTGGCCGTTTTAATAAACTGGCCCTGTCATGCCACCGCAAGCGGCCAGGATAATAATCAAATAACGGGTGACTGGCCAGGCGCAGCAGCCAGGTTCATGAACAGGAAAGTTGGAGATGAGGTGGTTGTTGCCATTACAGCTGGTGCTTCAGGTGATATAAATCCCATCTATGGACCCAATAATAATTTCAATGAGATCGAAGCAGTTGGATACCATGTGGGCAAAGCTGCCTGGGAAACGTACAACCAGGTATCAACGTTCCCGGTTGGATCAGTTGAAGCAATAAACAGTTCTCTGGTTCTGCCAGGGAAAAAAGCTGGCAAAGACCAGTTTCCGCAAAAGATTTATGAGAGCGGTCCCGATGTAGAGATCAGATTGACCACCTTCAGGATTGGACACCTGGTGCTGGCAGGGATATCAGGTGAGGTGATGAATGAAATTGGTACTGAGATTAAGAAACAATCGCCCTGCAAAAATACGGTTATCATTACTCATTGCAATGGATCCAGTGGATATATCTGTACTGATAAAGCGTTTACGGAGGGTGGCTACGAAGTAAAAGTGAGCCGCCTGATGCCTGGTGCTGAATTACCACTCACATCACAGGTGCTACAAATGATCAGAAATCTGTAATACAATATCCTGCATTCATGCTGATTTAGACGGTTATTCAGCCGCTATATCGTAACAGATCAGCGCATTCCCGTGATGCACATAGAACCTTCCGTCATGAATGACAGGGTGGGCCCAGTGCTGGTCGGTTCCAAGGGACACTTCGAAACTGCCAATCACCCTGCAATCAGTTTCATTTGGCTCCACCAGGGCCAAAACTCCGTCGGTTCCATAACAATAAAAGAGTCCATCAGCAAAAATAGCAGCTCCCCCTGAGACCTGGTCCGAAACATAATTGAGACGCCCTGTTTCGGCATCAAAACAATACCACTCTTTTTTATTGTAGGTGGAGCTGTATAGGTTACCTTCATGCAGGATAATACCACCCAGCAGGTTGAACCATTCTTCATTACGCCAGCCCACCTCAGCAGTTTTCCCGTCTTCGGATAGTTGTATCATTAAATGACCCTGTGTGGTATCGGCCTGAGCACTGGCACAGAATATCCTGCCATCATTATATACGGGGCTGTTCGCATTTATTTTATTTCCCTGTTTATGTGCGATTCTCCATAATGTCTGACCATTGTCTGCATCAATGCCCAGGACTGATTCGGATGTCATGGTTACGATCAGCCGGGTATCGTTATGATTTACCAGGATGGGTGAACAGTAGGCAGATTGTTCGCTATTCCCCTTGCTGGACCATATGGTTTCTCCGGTAAACCGGTCCAGAGCCACCACGTTATGCGCTGTACCACCAGGGGTAATAATTATCCGGTCCCCATCAAGCAGTGGAGATTCCGCGATGCCCCAGGTTGTTTCCTGGGCACCGAACCTCTTGAACATATCTCTGCTCCAGAGAACTTCTCCGTTATTGGTATCCATGCAAAAAACCACACCCTGTCCGCTTATAAAATAGAGCAGTCCATCGGTGATGGTAGGGGTAGAGCGCGGACCCGTATAATTGGCATACCACTCCAGTCCGTACTCCTTTTGCCATAGAAGATTACCCTCCATATCAAAGGAGTATATGAC
>JAGLTY010000441.1 GCA_023135025.1 Bacteroidales bacterium
TTCAGGTTGACCGCTGTGGGCCTTGCCGAGACAAGTTTTTCAGCTGCCTCTTGCACCTCTTCACACCAGTTTTTTGAATCACTTCGAAATGCAGCCAGGTAGAGCCCAAAAGCTGCTGTTACCCCGATCAGCGGAGCGCCACGCACAGCCATCCCGGCAATGGCATCGTAAGCATCTTTCGCACTTTTCAATTCGAGAGTACGAAATTCAAATGGAAGAAACCGCTGGTCAATCACATTTACAATCCCGGGATTCTTTTCCATCCAGATGGTCCTGTAGTGAGTACCGTCGATACGCATGGCTCTCTGGTTTTTCTTTATCTTTGGGTATTTGCGAATATACAAAATGGATGGCACAACCACCGAAAATTAGAAACATCCTGTTCGACCTGGGCGGGGTGATCCTTGATATTGATGTTCAAGCTACGTTGAAACGGTTTTATGAACTTGGATTCCCGGCCGAGCTGATGCAATTTTCCAACTCCATGACCACTGACCTCTATTTCAAATATGGGACTGGAAAGCTCGATACGGTACAGTTCCGGAACCAGATCAGGAAAGCCACAGGCGCTGAAATGACCGATCACGCTTTTGATGAAGCATGGAACGCCATGCTGGTACGCATTCCGGAGGAGCGAGCAGCGCTGCTGAAGGTGCTTTCAAAACGTTACAATCTTTATATGCTCAGCAATACTTCTGAACTGCATGTGCAGGTGTTTGAGAAGATGTACTTCGATATAGCAGGAGAATCGATGCACCGGGTATTTAAAAAAATATACTACTCCCATGAGATTGGATGGCACAAACCCGACCACAAAGCGTGGGAACATGTGATCAATGATGCTGCCATCAAACCAGAGGAGACCCTCTTTCTCGACGACAACATCCATAACATTAAGGCATCACAGGAGCTGGGATTCCAGGCCATCCATATCCATGAGCGAACAAACCTCATGAACCTTGGGTTTGACCTGTAGAACCCCCGTTGGTTTTCAGAGTTCTGTGACCACCACCCCTGATTTTTCCAGGTGCACCTTCTCGTCTGCAAGGAAGAGCTCCACACCTTCGCCCTCAAGGTTTTCAATGGTCACTCTCTCCTTATCAATATGAATCTCCAGGGTGCGGCCCCTGTATAGAATCTTAAAGGAGAGTGCCCTCCAATTGGCCGGCAGGTGCGGTTCAAAGCTTAGCAGCCCCTCCCGGATCATCATTCCGCCAAAACCATAGATCACCGACATCCAGGTGCCTCCCATACTGGTAATATGGAGCCCTTCGTCCACCTCGTGGTTGTAGTCGTCCAGGTCGAGCCGCGATGTACGCAGGTACATCTCATACGCTTTTTCGGACCGCCCGATACGGGCAGCCAGGATCGAGTGGACACAGGGCGAGAGGGAGGATTCATGTACCGTGCGGGATTCATAAAAATCGAAATTCCGCTCAATGGTTTCCAGATCAAACTCATCCTCAAATACGAAGATCCCTTGAAGCACATCGGCCTGCTTGATAAAACATGAACGCAGAATACGGTCCCACGACCAGTGTTGGTTGATAGGTCTTTCGGCCGGATCCAGATCGGCTGCCATCACCTGCTCTTTGTCCATAAATCCATCCTGCTGCAAGAAGACACGCTGACTCTCTTCATAAGGGAAATGGAGCTTCTCAATGATATCCCTCCATGCTGCAGACTCCTCTTTGAAATCAAATGAGGTTCTCTCCATCATATTGTTGAAAGC
>JAGLTY010000442.1 GCA_023135025.1 Bacteroidales bacterium
TATTGTACCCGCAAGGATGAATCTCATGGCATATTTTTGAAAAGAGATTTGACCATTCATATATTTAGATTTTCTCAAGTAAACTTATGAAATAGTTCCCGGACAATCAGCATCATATAAGTTGCCTTGATTCAAAGATTGACGTACTTTAGTTCAATGCTAATTCAAAATCTAAACATATGTTCCTGAGATTTGTAATAATTACCTCGTTATTACTGGCTTTTACAACTGTAAAATCCCAACCAGCCATAGAGGAACTGATGCCGGTACGGGGCTTCAGCATTGCTGCTCCCGCAACACAATCGGTTGACCAATTTGTCACCTTCATTGAAGATGAGCTGGCCGCAAGGAGTATCAATGTGCTGATCCTTCGGGTCGATTATAATTACCAGTACAAATCGCACCCGGAATTGAAAGATTCAGTGGCGCTTTCAGAGAAGGATGTGAAGAAACTTGTTGCTGTCTGTCAGCAGCATGGAATCCGGATTGTTCCCCAGATCAACCTGCTGGGACATCAGTCATGGGCAGAGGGGATTGGGAATCTGTTGAAAGTTTATCCGGAGTTTGATGAGACACCATCGGTAAAGATGCCAGAGAAGTATGAGTGGCCCAATGAAGACGGATTGTATTGTAAGAGCTATTGCCCTTTGCACCCGGGGGTGCACGAAATTGTGTTTGCACTGGTGGATGAATTGCTGGATGTGTTTGAGGCATCCGATTTTCATGCCGGTCTGGACGAAGTCTTTTACATTGGCGAGGATGAGTGTCCCCGCTGCTCGGGCCATGATAAGGCCCGTCTGTTTGCCGATGAGGTGTGGCGAATCAGGAACCATCTGGCGGAAAAAAACAGGAAGCTCTGGATGTGGGGCGACCGGCTGATTGATGGAAAAACAACCGGACTGGGCATGTGGGAGGCAAGTATGAATAATACCCACAGGGCCATCGATATGATCCCCAAGGATGTTTTTATCTGCGACTGGCACTATGAAAGACCCGATAAAACCGCGGTCTATTTTGCTATGAAAGGATTTGAGGTGGCCACCTGTCCGTGGCGGAACCACGATGTAGCCAGGGTGCAGGTTCAGGATATGATTGGTTTCAGAAGCGGCTCCACCCCTAAAATGAAGGAAAATTTCCAGGGGATCATCCTGACCAGCTGGTCCAGCGCCGAAAGTTTTATGAAGAACTATTATGTCGAATCCAAAGAGGGTGGGGCCAGGGAGATGTTATCGATTTTCGAGTTGCAACCTTAATTTGACATGGCCTCTTCAACTGTCTGAATATGCCACATGATATCCGGATCGTAAGGGCCTCTTAGTTCCCACGCTTTATGAAGGGCTTCAAGGGCTGCTTCATATCTTCCCTGTTTGTAGAGGCCCCATCCCCAGGTATCGAGGATATAAGGTTGATCCGGAACTAATTTTAATGCTTTTTCAGCAAGTTCCATCCCCTCTTCCAGGTTGATATCTTTATCGATTAAAATCCAGGCAAGATCACCCATCCTGGAAGGGTTTTTCGGATCAAGTGCGAGGCCCTGGAGCAGGAGATCTTCTGCCTCATCAATGAGATTGGCTGACAGGTGTATATTGCCAATTGATGAGGTAATCCGGGCCTCTTTCCAACCCTGGGCAGCTCTGATAGAACGGTACTTGCTTAAGTATTCGTCCGCTTTTTCCGAATCTCCCCGGGAGAGGGCACAGACAGCTTGGTAATTGATAATAGGTCCATTGT
>JAGLTY010000443.1 GCA_023135025.1 Bacteroidales bacterium
ACACTTCGCTCCCTGCTCAGATTGTTAACCCGGTACGACATCCCGGAGGAGGAGCAGGGGTTGCTTATCGACCTCTGTTTCAGCTACCTGGTTTCGGAGCAGTACCCAGTAGCTGTTAAGGCGCATGCCATGCAGATCATCTACCACCATGTGCTGCTCTACCCCGAGTTGAAAGATGAGTTGATCGCGGTAATCGAGGATCAGGCAGAAAACAACAGCGTAGGATTCAAAGCACGGGGAAGCATCCTCATTAACCAGATGGAAAAGTTGTAAATTGGCAGATCAAACAGCAAACGCCATCTAACCGGGCGAAGCCAACAGTTTGAAAGATCTTGGAGATCCATTTTATACTATATAAGCCGGCTGTACCCGGAAACGTAGGAGCCGCTGCCAGGGCCATCAAAACCATGGGATTCGGTCACCTCCGGTTGATCGATCCCTGCAACCACCTGAGCGACGAGGCGATGATGCTGGCCCATGGATCGCACGATATCCTCCAATCGGCCATGCTATTCGAAGATTTCGAATCGGCTGTGGCGGACCTGGACATGGTGGTATGCACCACAGCCAAAGGGCGGTCGGCCAAACACGACTACCACTCCAGCAGAGAGATCCTGTCGTACCTGGAGAACAAATCGGAACAGCTTGGAAAGGTGGGCATTCTTTTCGGGACCGAGGAGAGCGGACTGCCCAACCAGCTGATCCTGCAGTCGGATATGGCCATGACTATTCCCATGGCAGGTAGCTACCCCTCGCTGAACCTGGCGCAGTCGGTGATGGTCACCGCCTATGAACTCTCACCCCTGAACCACCTGGAGAAACCGGGAGCACCCCTCTCCAAATCGGGCGAAGGTTGGGGAACATTGAAAAAACAGACAGAGCAGCTACTCACCCGCGCCGGCATTCCGGTGGGCAGTCCGCTCTACCACCGTATTATGGAACGAATGGCCACGGTAGGGGCCAATGATATTCCACTGTTCCTGTCGGTTATTTCACGCATTCAAAAAAACAGGTAGACATGAGCCCTCTGCATATCCTGATTGTATACAATGGTAAGATCCCAACCCCAAAATATGGAGGTACCAGCAGGGATATCTGGTACCTGGGAAAGGAGCTGATCAAGATGGGGCACCGTATCACCTTCCTGGTGGCACATGGGTCGGTCTGTGACTTTGCAAAAATCATCCCTATGGATCCGGTGGCACCACTGGCCAGTCAGATTCCCGAAGATGTGGACCTGGTCCATTCACATATTCCCCTGTGGGAACCCCTGCCAAAGCCCTATATGATCACGCTGCATGGCAACTCATCCATAGAACGCGAATTTGATATCAATACCACATTTATCTCCCGCGACCATGCGGCCCGTTTCGGGAGCGAAGTCTTTGTTTACAATGGTCTTGGACTGGAGGAGTATGGAAAGCCACAACTAGACAATCCCCGCAAATATCTGCACTTTCTCGGTAAGGCAGCCTGGCGTGTCAAGAACCTCAAAGGGTGCATGCAGATCGCCAGGGAGTCGGGACACCCCCTGAGGGTACTGGGCGGATACCGGGTGAACCTGAAGATGGGTATGCGGATCACACTCGATCCAAGGATCCGATTTGAAGGCATGGTGGGAGGAGAGCGAAAGAACCGGCTAATCAATGGTTCCAGGGCCCTGCTTTTCCCTGTACGCTGGAACGAACCGATGGGACTGGCAGTGGTGGAGAGTCTC
>JAGLTY010000444.1 GCA_023135025.1 Bacteroidales bacterium
TGATGATGTCACCTGTCTGCATGTACAGGGGGAGCGGTGTAAACTCCGCCTTATTTAGCCGCCAGTGGGTACTCATCAGGCTGGTTTTTTCACCCTCTTTATCAACCTGGTAATAGACTGTCAGGATCGACCCGTCATCAAGCTGGACAGATGCGGGATAGCCCAGATCGGAGTTTATGGCCGGGTTTATCATTATCTCCTTGTCTGTTTCCCATGTTTCACCTCCATCCCTGCTGATGCAGGCCTTCTCTCCAAAGGGTTCCCGGCGAACTCCATAAGAAACCATCAGTAAACCGTTTTTTAATTGGATCAGATGGGGTGGGTAACCCCATATACCTGTTTTATGGCTGGTGGTCCAGCTCTTACCTCCGTCATAGCTTTCAGATTGCCTGAGATATGACTGATTACGGTCCTTTGGATTGTACCTGAACATAGCCACGAGTTTGCCATCTGAGAGCTCAACCACATGGGGCTCATGGGCAAAAGCTTCCTGGTCCTCACTGTTGAATGGGATGGAGGATATGAGCTGCCATGACCGTCCATCGTCCGTGGACTGTTCTACCCCGATTATTTTCTGATCATCAACATAACCCGTACCCACATACAACAATCTGCCATCGGATAATTCTATGGGTTCATGGGGTGCAGATACAATCTGTTTTACAGGTTCTTCCCAGGATTGGCCACCATCCAGGGACCTTCTGGTCCAGTTGCCGATCCAGTACTTTTTGGTTTCATCTCCCAGTTTATCCGCATGACGTTTCCAGGATGGATTCCTGTCATAATACTTTTTTGTGTCAAAAGCCAGGGAAGTAAACCAGTTGACCAGCAAGGTTCCATTTCTTGTCTCAAGGATCCCTGCATCACGGTCATCGAGCGGTGTATTGTTTATTGTCTCGGGATCGGTCCATGTTTCACCATGATCGGTGCTGCGAATCATCTGGGTAATTCCAAACGGGCATACATGGGCATCACGGTTACCGGAAAAGACCACCAGCAGTTCGCCTGACCGGGTTTGTGTAATACTGGGCCATCCAATGTATTTCCCCTGCTGTTTGCAGATAACCCTGGTAGAGATAATTTCTGCGTAAGGGCCAGGTTTTTCACCACTGAGAGCAGGTACCGAGGTGAAGAATAAAATATAAGAAACAATCTTCAAATATTTGTTAATCAGTGGCATACCAATAATATTTAAATATAAGTGACTACTGACTACAGATAAAGTTTTTCTTTATTGACCGGCAGGATATTCTGCACGATCCATTTTCTCATTTCCTGTCCCTCCGGACTTTGCTGCGGATAAGAGATAAAATCAAGTTTTATCCCCAGCTTCTGTTCGATTAAATATGCCATGATTGGCCAGATAATCCCAATGTCACCAACTATTGGGATACTTTCTTCCAGCCGGGCGAAACCGGACATCTCCATTCGAAATGGGATATCCATTGATTTTGTCTTGGGCATTCCCTTATCAATGGCCTGCTGTACAGTGCCGGATTCTTTTTCGAAATCCCAGGCTTTTTTCAGATTCGGATCGAGATCAATTCGTATCAACGTTTTCTCTTCTAAACTGTATGTTGGATATCCTTCCCAATATGACCAGATTCCATGACCGGTGTATGTTTCAAACGGACCGTCATGGATCTCCTGGGTCAAAGCAACTGCAGACTCAATAATCACATCAGCGCTGCTCATCATTTCAGCAATT
>JAGLTY010000445.1 GCA_023135025.1 Bacteroidales bacterium
TCCATGAACACCGTGCAGCGGTCGCCCAGTCCGGCCGGCTTCTTAGCCCCCAGGGCCATCTCACCAAACTCCTCAATGATATTGATATCCAGTTTTTCAGCCTGCTCCTCGAGGAATGATCCTGTTCCGGCCGCACATACCTTGTTCATCTCGAAATCGACCACCACACCGTTGTCAATACTGATGAACTTGGAGTCCTGTCCGCCGATCTCGAAAACAGTATCAACTTCCGGGTCAAAGGCGATGGCCGCTGTGGCCTGGGCCGTGATCTCATTGCGGATCAGGTCGGCTCCAACAAAATCTCCTGTGAGATAGCGTCCAGAACCGGTAGTTGCAGCTCCTTTGACCACCACACGGTCACCTATCTCCTCGTAGATCTCTGACATTCCCTGGCGGATGGCTTCCAACGGCTTACTGGCGGTGGGAAGGTACCTGCGCGCAATCACGCGGTTCTGCTCATCAATCAACACCACATTGGTACTCAGCGAACCGACGTCCAGTCCCAGGTAGACTTCATATAGCTCCTCCGATTCAGGGATCTCATACACCTCTTTTCGAATATCCGTTTCGGGAGGAGTGAGTGGTTCAAACGATTTTCCCCTCGATTTCTCACCATGAATATAGTTGTCAAGTTCAGCTGTCCCCTTATAGGTGGTCTGCTCCTTATCACCCTCTTCCAGATGGTGGTATACGGCTCCCATGGCTCCCATGGAGGAGTTGTGTTCAGGTATCAGCAGGTCCCCGTCCCTGGCGTCCAGAAGTTCCCTGAAGGCCCTGACCATACCGATATTGGAGGAGACTCCCCCCTGGAACATTACCGGAAATTTGATGGTTTTACCCCTGGCCAGGGAACTGATAAAATTGCGTGCTACAGCAAAGCACAGTCCGGCCACAATATCATGTACCGGTGTGGCAATCTGCTGAAGGTGGATCATATCACTCTTGGCAAAAACACTGCATCGCCCTGCAATTCTTGGCGGATCTTTCGATTTGAGTGAAAGTTCACCAAACTCCTTTTCGATGGATATGCCAATACGGTTGGCCTGCTGGTCAAGGAAGGAACCTGTTCCGGCAGCGCAGACGGTATTCATTTCAAAATCCGACATGATATTGGCTCCCGATTCAGAGTCATTCATCAGGATAAGCTTGGAATCCTCACCTCCCATTTCGATCACTGTGCGGACCTCAGGATGCAGATGGGAGACGGCCACTGATTGTGAAATGACCTCATTCACGTAGATCCCGCCCAGAATACCGCAGGCCAGCTTGCCCCCGCTCCCGGTGAAAGCTATTTGAATCGGCTCAGCACCCGGAAGGGAGTCAAGCACCTCGTCAAGGATCTGTTTCAACTGCTCAAAGGGACGCCCCTCGCAGTAATCATACCGTTCATACTGAACCTGTTCCTTATCATCCAGTATGACAGTGTTGATCGAGATGGAACCTATGTCAACGCCAATAATCAAATCCCCTGAGAGATGAGACAGAGAGGCAAGATTTGTTTTCATAACAGTGGCTTTTTAAAGTCCCACAATATAATACTACTCCTGGTAGTGGTGCCAAATTTAGGCAAATCAAATAACAAAAATCCGTTTAATAACTAAAAGATTATCAATCCAGTTTCAGGACGGCGAGAAAAGCGGACTGGGGTACCTCCACGTTGCCAACCTGGCGCATTTTCTTTTTTCCTTTTTTCTGCTTTTC
>JAGLTY010000446.1 GCA_023135025.1 Bacteroidales bacterium
AAATCTGCGGCCTGGATCTCCTGCGCCATCTTATACATCATCCCCGAGGTTTCCCTGATTACATTGGGCTTTTCGCAGACTGTAACGCTCTTGTATCCAAATTTGCGGGCATACTCAAAGGCGGCCCGCAGGATCCGCTCGGTGGCCTTTTTGGTAAAGATCCGGGTGGAGATGGAGAGCTCCTCCACGGGAACATCTCCAAAGTTTTTGACAAATTTGGGGTGGGTGGAGAGTCCCTTATAGACAATATCGGGCGGATTGCTCCACTCTACGCCCCCATAGAGCCCTTCTGTATTTTGTCGAAAGATGGCCACATCCACTCCCGGTTCCTCAATGGTATCACCGGCACCCCTGCGAATGAAATTGAGCGGATTGCCTTTGTAGGTTCGGCAAGGCCTGATACAGACATCCAGGTTGAAATGTTGCCTGAGACCGACGATGGGACTCGAATAGACCAGCCCTTTATCAATGAGAGACGGGTCCAGTTCTGCTGCTGCCGCATCTTTGGGCTTGCTGGTGATCGCCCCAAACAGGCCGATTTTATGTTTTTCCAACAGGGCAATGGTGCGGTCGGGAAGGGGATTTCCTTCTCTCTTCCAGAACTCCCAGCCAATGTCACCTTCCACATATTCAGCATTGAATCCGGCTCTGTCCAGTACTCTGATGGTCTCTTCAAGCACAACCCTCCCGATGCCATCTCCGGGAAGTGCTACAATGGTTCGTTTCGACATGTTAAAAAACAATTTAGCGTGAGGTAGTAGAAATGTTAACTTTGCCAAAAATAGAGTTTTATTAAGTCTCTTCTATACCTGAAGAACATATTTGAGACAAAAGATATTGCAAAACATAAAGCCAACAATTCAATCCGTTTATGCAAAGAATAGCTGAGCTTAAACCTTCAGAGGTATGGGCTTATTTCAACGAAATCCTCTCCATTCCCAGAATCTCGAAAAGGGAGGAGAAGATCATCGCATACCTGGTGGGGTTTGCGAATAATCACAAACTAAAATACAAACAGGATCAAGTGGGTAACCTCTTGATTTCCAAGCCTGCTACAGCGGGCATGGAGAATCGGAAAGGTGTTATTCTTCAGTCCCATGCCGATATGGTGGGTGAGAAGCATGCCGGGGTGAAGCACGATTTTGACAAAGATCCCATCGTGGCCTACCAGGAGGATGGATGGGTCAGAGCCAAAGGTACCACCCTGGGGGCCGATGATGGTATTGGGATCGCCGCCTCGCTGGCCATTCTGGCCTCTGATACCATTGAGCATGGTCCGCTTGAGTGTCTCTTTACCGTCGATGAGGAGAGTGGTATGACAGGGGCGCTGGGACTGCAACCCGGATTACTGAAGGGATCTGTACTTCTAAACCTCGATTCGGAGGATGAAGGAGAGATTTTTATCGGTTGTGCCGGGGGAACCTATACTGTGGCTACCTACCACTATAAAAAGAGCAGGATCAAAAGGAACTGGATCGCCTTAAGGGTGGTCGTTGGTGGATTGCAGGGTGGACACTCGGGTGATGAGATTCACCGCGGATTTGGAAATTCCATCAAAATACTGAACCGGTTTCTCTGGAATGCCGATCAACGTTTTAAGATCAGACTCTCATCCCTGGAGGGAGGAAAAGCCAGAAATGCCATTCCACGGGAGGCTGAAGCTATCATTGTGGTTCCATCGGGGAGCCTGGAGCTGGTCC
>JAGLTY010000447.1 GCA_023135025.1 Bacteroidales bacterium
GATGTTCAAACGGCCGGGCAGGACAAAGCAACAGGTGATAAATCGGCCATCACAATATTAGGAGTCTCCTTAAAATGGTTTTTTACTGGTATAGTATGTTTCCTTGTTTTTATCTTGTTGTTAATATTTGGAATCAAGGTTTTAAGAAGAGTTGTTAAAAAACACCGGGAACAATACCTTCATTCGGAGCTCTATTATTTCAGGTATTTTAAAAAAGTAGCAAAGCGAGAGGATACTGTCAAAGCTGTAGAGGCACTCTACCGGTGGATAGATCAACTGGACCTGAAAGAACCTACGCTTCAGTATTTTGCCACTACTTATGGGACTACTAAATTGGACAGAGAAGTGAAACTGTTAGAACAGCATATAAACTCCAACAATACAACAGCCTTATCATTTAACTTCAAGGCGTGGTCAGAGGCACGAAAGAGTTGCTTAGAAGGAAAAATAGAGGGTAGCGGGCAGACTTTATGGATGAACCCTTAACCCTAATCAATAATGGGCCAGTGGATCCGGTTATAATGAAAGTCAAACATTTTATCAATCTGGGAGGCTGTGTTCCTGGGTGTTGAAATCTCAGGATATTCATTCTGTTTGAAAAATCCCACATCAAGGGTCTCCATTCCTGTGGTAATCTCATGGTTTTCCGCTTTACACTCCAGGAAGATCTTATAGGCATAGAAGAGATCCTCAGGGTGGTCATGGCATTTTTTATCGAAAACTGCCAGCAGACGGGTCACTTTCACTTTGATACCCGCCTCTTCAAATGCCTCCTTTTCGGCTGTTTCTGTGGGAGTATAACCCACATCGCACCAGCCACCAGGCAGTGACCATCGGGAATCGACCCGCTCCTTGACCATCAGGATCTCATCCCGGTCGTTGAAGATGACAGCACGAACATCCACCTTGGGAGTGCGGTAGCCGTTTCTCTCGGGCGTGGTTACCCTGATGGTTTCATCAGAAAGTCCGGTGACCAGCGAGAGCATCCTTAAGGAGATCTCCTCGAGCACCTGGTACCGGTCCAGGTCAAAGTCATTTTCCGAAAAATGGAGTCCGTTTTCGGCCAGTGCCTGTACCTGTTTGGCCAGCTGCAGCATTTCGATTTGATTCTTCATACCTTCAAAATAGGAGCCTCAATTTAGCATATTTCTGACTATCTTCGCTGCATGAATGAGGGAAAGAGCGGAGGTGATGTGAAAGGCAGAAAGCGACTACCCTCCTGGATGCGTATGCAGATGCCGGGAGGTGACCGCTATATGCAGGTAAAGGAGCAGGTGGGCAAGCATGGACTGCATACCATCTGCACCAGTGGAAATTGTCCCAATATAGGTGAGTGCTGGGCGGCCGGAACGGCCACATTCATGATCCTGGGTGAGATATGTACCCGCGCCTGTAAATTTTGTGCGGTAAAGACAGGAAAACCCCTTCCCGTGGATGAGATGGAGCCCATTCGTCTGGCCGCTTCTATCCGGACCATGGGGATCAACCATGCGGTCATTACTTCGGTGGACCGGGATGATCTGCCTGATAAAGGAGCAGGGTTCTGGGCCAGGACCATCCGGACCCTGAAAGAGGAGCTGCCCGATCTGACTATGGAGACATTGATTCCCGATTTTGATGCGATCCCCTCGCTGGTTCAGCTGGTAATTGATGCAGCGCCTGAAGTGATCTCCCATAACCTGGAAAC
>JAGLTY010000448.1 GCA_023135025.1 Bacteroidales bacterium
ATACAGAAGCTTGTGGATCAGCCATTTACCAGGCAGGCACAGATGATTACCTGGATGCCCAACCATGATCTGCAGGTATATGATCCACCCTGTCTGCAATCGCTCTGGTACAGGATCGTGGAAGATGAAAGAGGGGTACAATGGCTAAACTGCAACATTCGCTTCAGAAGCAACGATGCCTGGGGTGCCAGTTTTATGAATATGTTTGGTTTTATCCGTTTCAACCGTGAGGTTATCGCCGATGAAGTGGCGCGTAGAAGTAGCAAAGAGGTTCGTCTTGGAAGAATGAACTGGCAGGCCGACTCCTATCATATTTACGGCAGAGACATTGCGCAGGCCAAAGCAATGCTATTTGACCGGCTCGACACCATGACCCTTGAGGAGCGGACATTTAATTTTGGTGACGATTTTATCCGGGAGATGTATGACCAGGCCGAGCAGGCGACCCTGATGAAGATCAGGAGGTACGATGAGGAGCATGCACGCTGAAAAACGCATCAAACAGATCCTTTACCTCCTCTAAACTCTGGTAATATTTCATCTCCACTCTGTCGCTTCCGGCAATCATTGCAGAGAGGGCATACTCATTGCCGGACCGAAACAGGCAGAGTACCGGTTTACCCATTTCGATGGCGCGACCAATCTCATAACCCACCCCCAGACTGGGAACCGTCACCTCGGCTACCAGCAGGTCAGACTCTACGATCCACTGCAGATCACGATCGTGAATCTCCCTGTCGGTCAGCACCCGGTCCTTGCTTTCAATCACTTCGTCACTGCCCAGGTGCTCTGTAAGTACTTTCCCATAATTCCCAAGCAGCCCAATCATCTTTTCGTAGGTTTCAGCCAGGTCTCGGCCTCCCCGGATCGATCCACAAAAATAGATATTCATATACCCTCCCTGATTTTATTTTCTCTTTATAGTTATTTATCCTAAAAATAGTAATTTAGATCACTTTTATACCTGAATTTAAAACAATTATCATGGCAAAAGATGTTCAAAGTAACGCCCCCGCAAGTGCAGTATACGGATTGGGCCTGATTGGTGCAGCAATTTATTACATAGGTGCAGCTACCAGTTTTGGAATGGGTGTGCTCGGATTTCTAAAAGCACTGGTATGGCCGGTATTCCTTGTATATGAAGCACTGAAATCGCTGGGTGCCTGATAGAATAAACCCCCGTTAAAGCTCCATATCGCCCAGGTGAAGGTCCAGTGCTTTCACCGAAATTTGTATTTCCCTCACCGAAATGGCCAGTGAAATAATCAGCATTACCAGGGCGATGCCGAAAATGATCTCACCAAAAAGCTGCAGCTCAATATAGACCAGGAACATACATAGAACACAAAGCAAAAGACTACCAATCCCCAACAGCTGCATGGTGCGTGTAAGTACCAGCCTTTTTCTCAGGTTCTGGATCTGACCTACAATAATTGCATCTGGGTTCTCCTTGTAGCGGGCATGCAGGTTTCTAACCACCGTTGCATAAGCAAGGAAGCGATTGGTATAGGCCAGCAGCAATAGGGATATGGCTGAAAAAAGCAGTGCCGGGGTGGTGAGGGTAAGTTGATTCATAAGTGTATTGTTCAGGCTCTTATACTTGCTTCGGGTAACCTTTTCTGAATATCCTTTAGCTGTTCAAAGTTCTCTAATCCAAGTG
>JAGLTY010000449.1 GCA_023135025.1 Bacteroidales bacterium
GATCGCCTCCTGCTGGCTCCCCATGCGGTGGTAAATCATTCCGGCCCCAAACCACCCCTCCGAATCGCTGTTATCCAGTTCAATCACCCTGCGGAATGCCCCCAGGGCATCCTCCAACCGGTTCATCTGTTCATAACAGTCGCCCATATAGCAGTAAGCCTGTGTACTTTCCGGCTCCACCTCAAGGAACTCCCTGTACGATGCAATGGCTTTTTCATACTTTCCTGCATTGACCCAGACACTGGCCTTGTTGAAATAGGACGATGCATAATCGGGATTGATGGCAATGGAGAACTCATACGCCTCCACGGCCTTTTCGAAATGCTCCAACTTATGGTAAACAATACCGATATTATACCAAACATTATCTGAATAGGGATCCAGATCGAGGTACTGCTGGTAGTATTTCAGGCTCTCGTCAAACTTATGCAACCGGTCGTAAAAGTACCCCAGGTCGTAGAGCACCGAGAGGTTTTCCGGCTGTTGATGGTATGCCTGCATCAGATACTTAATGGCCTGCTCAAAATGCCGTACATTCTCAAAAGCGATAGAGATATTGATCAACGCTTCAAAAGTGTCAGCGCCCGAGAGTTCCAGGCCCCTGTCGAACTGAGCTTCAGACTCCTTCAGCTTACCGGTGAGACAGAGCGCCGTTCCTTTCAGAAAATAACGTTCCGGATTGTTCTCCTCCCACACCGGAATCTCCTCCAGCAGAGCAAGTGCCTTCTTGGGCTGCCCCTGCTCAATATAAATATGGATAAACTTGTACTTGATCTCCACCGATGCCGGATGCTGCCTTTTACCCAAATTAGCAGCTGCCCGCGCCTCGTCATACTGAAAATCGTCCAGGTAATAATCGATAATCTGCTCAAACTCCTCCACATCAAAGAAGATCGGATGCGTTCCGCTCCTCATATCCTCATACTTTCTTAATAGCACCTGGAACTCCTCATTTTCAAATACTTGCTCCCTGTTCTCACTCATCTAATTTCACAATTTGAATGTGTAAAGATAATTGATATTTGTAAGATATGATAATATGCTCCCCCAAGGCGGCTCCTCCAGCTTTTAGATATCAACTTTTTATTAAGATTTTCGCCTGTGTTGGCCTATCTGCAGCCAGGTTACCATATCAATGAATAACGAAAGAAATATATCACATAAAATAGAGGGGTGTCAGAAACCTGTCCCGGACCGTGATGAATGCCATATCCATACAGCTTCCTTCCGGATATCTTGAGTTGCTGCGGCGAAAAAGATACAGTCAGAGCACAATTACCACCTATACAAACTACTTCCTCGATTTCAAGCGTTATCACAGAACTGAGGATCTGGATGCCATCACCTGTCAACAAATAAATGACTATATACTTGAATTGATCCAGCACAAAAAGATTTCGGTAAGTCAGCAAAACCAGCGGATCAATGCTATCAAATTCTATTACGAGAAGGTACTTGGCCGTAGAAAACAATACATCAGAATCAGCAGGCCAAGGAAAGAATCGAGGCTTCCAACTGTGCTCACCCTTGAGGAGGTGGAAAAGATTCTTCACCTCACAAAGAATCTTAAACACAAATGCATCCTGATGACCATCTATTGACTCTCCTCGCAGCAAGCTGCGAGGAACCTTTAGCTCG